>JAOZIG010000257.1:0-5870 GCA_026014515.1 Candidatus Bathyarchaeota archaeon
CAGCAAATGGTGTCATATTTCAAGCAGACCACCCAGAGAAAAGCAAAAGAAAACAAACACGAGACAACTATGGAAACGTAACCCACTTTGAGGAAGAAACACCAGTCACAGCCCTCTACTACACAAGCAAGCAACAGGTCAAACAATATCAAACAAAGAAAAAACAACTCACAGAAGACCAAGCAAAAGAACTAACAGAACCAATACTAGAAATCACATCAATCCTCCCAGAGCCACTCCAAGTAGTAGGCTACCACCCGGTAAGCGATGGAGTGTATCTTGTATGCAAACCAAAAGACTACCTCGTCTACTGGAACCAGTTCACAAACCACAAAATCACCACCGACCTAGACAAAGCACTAGAAAATCACATCAAAGGCGAGGAATGGAAAGGCGAAACCCTCCAATATAACCTCCCCGGAGTCTCATACATCGTCGGAGTCAGCCCAGACGAACAGAGCCTATTATTTGAACACAAGGAACGCGATGACAGATACTATACACAATCAGACCTCTGGACCCTAAGCGTCTCACATGATCCAAATAAACCAATGTTACCACACCTCACTAAAATCACAGGAGCCATCGATCAACGATGCGCCTACATCAACTGGACAAAGGAAGGCGTCTATGTTGGATACGCAAAAGGAACCGTAACAGGAGTATCCCTGATTAAACCTGATGCCACTGTAAATGAGATTGATTTCAAGGGCGTCTACCCTGAACTCACTCTAAACGTGAATGACAATGGCTACATGGCGTATGTTGGATGTAATGCGGAGTTATTCTCTGAGGTGTATGTCTCAAAGACTCCCGTAGTTCCCAAACTTGACGCCATCAAGATCACATATTATCATAAACAAGTGGATGACTGGGACCTAGGGAAAGTAGAGACTATACAATGGACGAGCCGAGACGGAGCCACCATCGAAGGAGTAATAAGAAAACCAAACAACTACGATCCATCCAAAAAATACCCACTGCTATTCCAAGTACACGGTGGACCGGCCAGCTTCAGTCGAGAATGGCTACTAGAACCCTACGATTACCAACGATACCCATGCGTCCAGATGGTAAACCAAGACGTACTCATCCTAAAACCCAACTACAGAGGCAGCATAGGCTACGGACAAGCATTCCTAGAGCTAAACAAGAACAACCTCGGCGTTGGAGACCTCTGGGACCTAGAAACCGCCATAGAACATCTAATCAAACAGGGAATAGTTGACCCAGAAAACGTAGGAACCATGGGATGGAGCCAAGGAGGCTACATATCCGCATTCGCAGGACTACACAGCAACATGTTCAAAGCTGCAAGCGTCGGAGCAGGCATAAGCGACTGGTACACATACCACATAAGCAACGACATACCCCAATTCACAGACCACTACCTATCAGCAAACCCATGGGAAGACCCAGAAATATACAAGAAAACCGCCCCAATCACAGCCATAGACCAAGCACACACACCGATGCTGATACATCACGGAGGAAAAGACCAACGAGTCCCACTAAGCAACGGAATGGAACTATACCGGGCCCTTAAAGCAAAAGGTGTACAAGTTGAGTTATTCATCTACCCTGATATGGGTCATCCCATCACCAAGCCAAAGGAAAACAGAGCCGTTATACAGCAGAACCTAGACTGGTTCACCCATTATCTAGTTGACCCCGGACATGATCCAGTAACGGTCTAGTCTCCCTTTATCATAACCTTAAATTATCGATCCCCATCCCTTCTTTACATCATGAGTTTCCAGAGAGTTTCAACAGGAATAACAGGACTAGACGAAATGCTAGGCGGAGGATACCCCCAAGGCGGCATCATGCTCGTCAGCGGCGGCCCCGGTTCAGGTAAAACCATCAACAGTCTTCAATACACAGCAGCAGCAATAGCAAGAAACGAGCCAGTAGTCTACGTCAACCTAGAGGAACCCATGGACAACAAGAAAGGATACGCAAAAAACTTCGGATGGGACCTAGATGAAGCCGAGGCTAATGGTCTTCTGATATCACTAGACTTTGTCCTATCCTCTACCGTAGATGGTATTGTGGAACCTAAAAACAGAGACACTGGAGTAACAGAGCTCAGCCTAGAAAGCGAGATATTCTCAGCAGTAAACGAGATCAACGCACAACATGTAGTATTGGATCCTCTCAACAGTGTAATGATAAACGCCCGAGGCAGCGAGATAAGATACCTGGTACACAAACTATTTGAAACCATCAGAGAACAAAACTGTACCGCACTTATCACTTATGAAGGTGTTTTCGATGGTACCAATTTCTATTCAGAGATGTTCCTAAGTGACGGAGTAATTGCCTTGGTCAAGGACCTGCGCGACTTTGAGATTATAAAAACTGTAAGAATAGACAAGATGAGAGGAATTGATTTCGATGACCAGCCAAGACGATACACGATATCAAACAATGGCATGGTAATATTCAACAAAGAACCAGTGCTAATCTAAAACCAATTCCACTAAAACACCCGGGGGGGGGTAGAACATCAAACCAAAAATAATCAACATTTCCCACAAAGGACCCATAAAAATGCCCCATTATGGTATAATCATATACAAAAACGTAATCCACCAAAAATAATCCCCTAGTTTACCCTAGGCTAACCAGATAGAATGCTGTCACCACCACACCTCATACCGGATCCTATCCAAGGCTACACCCATGCCAACAAGAAACTTCTTCAAATCAGGAATCATCTCGCCCGGACCACTCAGATAAAACAAAGAACCATAATCTACGCCATACCTCTCAAAAGACTCGCCAGAGATCCTACCATGGTCCACACCGCCAACAGAATCCCCCTTGCTGATTGTTGGATAGTAAGAAACTCGCTCATTACCCACTGATCTTTCCATGAGTTCATCATAATAGATCAACTCTTCGAGACTGGAGGCGCTATGGAACATCTGAACAGACACCGTTGTTCTCTCATCGATAAATCGAAGAATACCCATCAGAGGGGCAACACCAATACCCGCACCAGCTAAAACCACCTTATCTCCCATGCCCGAATCATAGAAGACACTACCCTGCCCACCCTCAATATACAATAAGTCTCCAGCCTTCGCTTTCTTGTGAACATAACAAGTAACAGGGTTATCGCTCGTCTTTACAGCCAATTCTATGTATCCTTTAGCTGGAGGTGACGACGCTAGACTGTAACCTACAACAAAGCGTTCTCCGTCAATATCTGCATAACAGTCGATCCACTGCCCTGCTTTATAGTTGAACTCTTGTCCTTGTAGATCGATTTTCAATACTTTTACTGTGGGGGTTTCTTGTCTGATTTCGGCTATCTTGACGGTGATTATTGTCATGATGAAGAGATGTTTTATGGAGAAATAATATTATCGAAACCTATTTTGGTTATCTAAAACACTCTAAGGATGTACTAACTAATCTCAAACCATCCCAAGATATTTAGAGATAAATTTGGATATACCAAGATATGCTAAAATCTTATCTGAGTATCATTCCGCACAACCCACTCACGTATCGCCTGCTCACCTGCAATACTGAGGGCTCCTCTTTTGTCTCCAAAAAGCTTGGTTGCTATCTCCCTGAACTGTTTCTCAGTGTCATCATCAAGACTGATTAATATTTTCCCCATATCTAAGGATATTATAGAATATCTATAAAAATATTAAGATTAAAAAAGAAATCCCAAGATATCCAAGCACCCCGATCTAACAAACAAACATAGATTACTTAAAATAACCAACAGAACCAACAAAATGCCGACTAAATCTACCGCCCACGGCAAAAATGTATAAAATAAACTCGACAAAAACTCACTCTAAAACACTATAAAAGCCCTCCCACGAAACAGTATATACTATAAACACTGAACCCGGGACAAAACGAACCATAACCCCGAACACCAATTCATAATCACTTTAATCCAATACCCCAACAAAGCCACAAACACACAGTGGCCCATATGCAGCAGAAAACCCAGATATCACTAAAAATACTACTAGCCACATCAATCCTAGCCATAACCATAAGCCTCTTTTCCATCACAACAGCATCTGCAGAAGTCTACGCGTTATCAGGAAACAGCACCGTTGTTGACAGAATCGGGTTCCCAGTTGTTATTGAAGAAGACCAAATTTCTCCTGGAGAGACTTGGACATACATATACAACTTGCAGGGAGGTCACAAGTACCATATCTATTTGGTGGGTGAGTGGGTGAATGTTGAAGACCACCTCACAGATTATGATGTATTCGTCTACAGGGCAAGACGCGTGGTATTAAACTATGTAAGCAGTCACACCGAGTCCGCTGGATATCCCGAGCAGATAAGTAACGACGAAAAAGGATGGTACTTCACACCAGAAGACGACGCTACCTATTATATCTGTGTAAGAAACGACCCTAACGATAGCCAAGAGGCAGAAGCAGCGACTTTGATGGTGATAGAAACCATAGACCCTGATATTTTCTATAGGATCGACATGGAAGAACCAGATGATGATTATGTTGTCCCTGAGTCGAGTTACGCTTTTGAGTTTATCACAGATCAACCAAGGATTACAGTAGATGTTACCGTACCAAACAGACTGGACATGTATGAGGCGCGACTCTATCCAATGGCCAACTTGGCTGATGGCGTGGGTGATGATATTGATGGTTTGATCACACCTTGGAGCCCCGGCTTACTTGGTAAACTAAATGGGGATTATGGTGGTTTCAACTATGATCCTCAGGGATATCGTAATCATGATGCTTCGGATAGTTGTGAGCGTAACGGGGACGATATGCTGATTGATTTTACTAGTGAGTATACTGATCCTGTTCTCTATTATCTTGTATTGTTGGCCGAGAGCGGTGATGGTAGGGTGACTTTTGTTCTAAGAACTGATTTCACGCCTCCGAATATTACGTTGGTGAATCCGCCTTCATTCATAGACAGCGATGAACCTTTCACCCTTGCGAGTACGATTACTGATATTTCCGAGATAACAAGCGTCGAGTTCTACATGAGCACAGATGGAAAAATCTCGTGGGATGACATGTCCTACAGCTATGCAGATGGGATATATGTGGTTGAAATGCCTGCGCAGAAGAAGGGTACGATTGTAGATTATTATTGGGAAGCAACAGATAGTCTGGGGAATACTGGGAAAAAGTATGGTCAAGCGAAAGCAATGAACCCTACTGAGATACAGATGATGGTAGAACCCACAAGTATCTATGGTGGAGAAAGTGTGTTCACAAAGGGAACCATCGAGCTAAGCTACAAGGACCTTGTGTTAAATTATACCCGGGGCGATAAAACAGTACAATTCAACGTAACTACTGATGATGATGGCGACTTTACACACACGTTCATGCCCAATCAGCTTGGAGAATGGAGTGTAGTTGCCTCTTTCCTTGGAGACAATGTAAACTGGCCAAGTAATAGTATTGTCTCAATCTTCGAAGTAACGCGAAAGCCTACTACTCTTAATCTGAATATTAGTAGGGATTGGATTGGTCTAGGCGATTATGTAAATATTACAGGGTATTTTAGTGAACAACAGATTGGGTATGAAGTATTTATCACGGCCCGAAACGGGTTAAACCAATCAAGCCTTTTCGCAATCACAGACGAAAACGGATATTACCATACCATATTCCAACCAGAAGTGATGGGGGAATGGACTATCTATTCTGAGATAGCCGCTGATGGCATCTATACCGAAGCCGCCTCAAGTCTCCCAGAGACTCTTAATGTTGGTGATCCTACCATTGCTTATCGTGTTATAGATTTCAAGGAGAACATGTTCAAAACACCATATGTTTACGGCGTAGGAACCTTCCTAGGAGCATCAATCGGAGGATCACTGGTTTTTGCTCAGA
>JAOZIG010000257.1:5880-7423 GCA_026014515.1 Candidatus Bathyarchaeota archaeon
GGCGAGGCTTACTTAAGAATCCATTAAAGCGTGGGGAACCCGTTGAGGAAGCGGCAGATGTCGAAATTGAACAAGAGGAAGATGATGATTTCGACTTTTAAAAACGTTTAAAACGATGATTTTCCTCATCTTTTTTTGCGTTTTTTATGTTAAAAAAAAATGATGTTTACTATTAGTAAACAAAGTGTTAACACTGGTCATCTATAAAGAATACAGTAATACACCATATAAGAGTATATAATCAAAGCAGTTATTGAAGTTCGGTAAACAATGAGAAGAAAATACATTGTCGCTGTATTGCTGCTTCTGAGTCTTGGCGTTATGTCAACATTAGCATTAAGCTTTACACAGACCAACTTAACAGAGAACTGGGATACAATCTATACATTGCAATATGGTTTATCTGATCTCACTTTAACTACACCTACTGACACAGACCTTGGTACTCCTAATGATGGAGACCTTCAAGTCTCTATTCCTGCAAGTACCGCTTCTGCTTTAACTCCTGTATTTACTGTAGAGGCACTTGACGTAAATGGTGATGTAATTAGTACAGATACTGCGATGACCATGGAGATTTCTGTTTCACTTTGGAATGGTGCAACTCAAATTGGTACTACTCAAAGTGACACAGTGACTGTAGTATCTGGAACTCCAGAAGAAATATCAGGTACTATCTCATATAGCGGTGTATCTGGGTTGCCCTCTGCAGCTATAACTAAGATCGTAGTCAAATTCGACTGTAGTGTAGGAACTGGTTTTGGAACCGGAACTGACGCCTTTGAAGTAGAGTACGAACAACTTAGAATTACAGTGCAGGATGCCTAGTTCTTTCTCTTATTTTCTTTTTTTATTATATATAAATCTCTTAACGGTGAGTATGCAAATGATGACGCAGATCCAATTGATCGAAACAAAGTCAAGTATATACGTTAAGAAAATAATGAGGTATACGAGATGAACAAAGGCGCCAAAATACTGATAATAGCTATTCCAGTATTGGTTATTATTATTGGTATAGTTACAACACTCTCATTGCCCATATTCACATTAGGTCCTGAAGAATTTTCAATTTATACTACCACCTATGTCTCATCTGACTTTTCTGTTGATGATATACGGGTAAAATATTTTGATCCAGACGAACTGTCGATATGGTTCTATATATCAGGGGGAGACGGGGCAAAGGATTTGCGTTTTGAGTTTATTTGTTTAGATGGTTCTGATGATCTGATCTATTCGAGTACATCTGGTACTATGTTAGTTGAAGCTGTAGGTACTACACTTACTAACTCGACCTCAATATCTAATGGGGGCCTCGTTTCAGGAGTTTTGACCTGGTCGGATGTTCCTTCAGGGGATCAGGCGATAAAGGCAGTAATCACTTTGGATAATATCGTTACTGATACTGAGTCTTTCCACATAGAACTCAGATGATGAGGCGCTTATTTAGTTAAAATGTTTGTTGAAGTCTTCATATAATTAACACATTTATTTAATTTTTCAGTGACGTTAACCCATGAATACCAAGAGTTAACAATGC
>JAOZIG010000173.1:0-793 GCA_026014515.1 Candidatus Bathyarchaeota archaeon
AAACTTGCATTTTATGCACAAGATGCGGATAGGAAGATCACAGAAAGGTACACAGTCACTGCCCCACGCATGACCGTGAGAAGCGAAAACACCCGGATTCAGAGTGGAACCTTCAGCGGAGATGTCTATGTAGAGGTCAACGGTTTTCACCTTGTGGATGGGAAGGTTGACGGGAACATCTATTTCCTGACACAGGAATACTTGGATAGTTTTACCATGGATGGGACGTCCTCCGTTACTGGAGTCACTGAATTGCAATAGTATCAGCGATCTGAAAAGATTAGGCACAACCTGATTGAAGAGCCTTCATATCAGGTTGTGCCTTTTGTGTCCTCTATTCCTCACTGTCCATGCGCTGAGTCCCCAAGCCTGAGCATCCTTGGACAAAATATAGGATCTTTGAGGTGGAGCCCCGACCCCTTACGACCAGACTCCCCATAGGAGTTCTCAAGTGGAACAGCTATGTGCCGGTCGATTCTGCCCAGCACATAGCTCAAAAAAACAGCAGTCAATGGACTCTATCCCCTCACCAGCTAATCCTGCTTTATCTTCAACAGCTTTGCATTGATGGCCACGATGATGGTGCTCAAGGACATCAGGGCAGCTCCCAGGGCGGGGCTGATGACAATTCCCTGGTTGTAGAGGACTCCTGCAGCTAGGGGGAGGGCCACCACATTGTAGGCCGTTGCCCAGAGAAGGTTCTGCACAATCTTGGAGTAGGTTGCCTTGGCAAGCTTGAGCAGGCTGACTATATCCAAGGGGTTGCTCTTTACCAGGATGATGTCGGCTGTTT
>JAOZIG010000173.1:803-1057 GCA_026014515.1 Candidatus Bathyarchaeota archaeon
ACATCGGTTCCTGCTCCGATCGCTATACCGAGAGTAGCCGCCGCCAGTGAAGGTGCGTCATTGACGCCATCTCCAATCATGGCAACACGCTTGCCATCCTGCATCAGGGATTGTATCTTCGCTGATTTGTCCTGAGGGAGCACTTCTGCGATGACTATGTCTATCCCTAACTTTTCACCTACATACGAGGCCACCCTCTGGTTGTCACCAGTGAGCATGATAGTCTCAATACCCATCGATTGTATTTTGGTGAT
>JAOZIG010000390.1 GCA_026014515.1 Candidatus Bathyarchaeota archaeon
TCAATGCCCATGCCGTAGCCATCACGGCTCAATTTTCGTACTAGTTCTCGGATAAAAATAGAGTTTCGGGTATTGGAGGTCATTAGGTCGATGGTATCTGGTTCAAGTATTCTGGTATCTTCAAAGACTCCATCGTTCATCAACGCTATCATAAGGTTCCCCATATCACTGGCAGAACTTCTAAGCATGTATCTGCCATTCCATACTGGGAGCGGGATATTGGTGTCATCTCCATACATACGGGTATAAGGTGTCGCATGTTCATCTATGAACTCAAGAGATTCAAATCCAGTATGATCCATCTCTAATGGCGTGAAAATATTCTCATCCATGTAATCTTGGATACTCTGTCCTGTGACCCTTTCTAGGATGCACATCAGTATCTTGTAGCCATTATTGGAGTAACTATACTTGGTATCCGGCTTACTTAGCCAGTAACTGGATGAGTAAAGACTCCCATCCTCATCCAGATTCATCTCTAACCACTTCTCAAGAGACATATCAATCAAGTCTTCCGGGAAACTTCTTGTCCATTCAGCAGGATTATCATCTACCCAGTCATAAGCGAACTCTGAAGGCAATGTTCCATCCAATCCAGAGCGGTGGGACAAAAGCATCCTGATGGTTATTGGTATATCAGGGTACTCTGGGTGTCTGATGCTGAAAGACATATACGTGTTCACGTCATCATCGAGGTCGATCAATCCTTTCTCGTAAAGCTGTAGTATGGAGACAGCGACAAACACTTTCTGTATTGATCCTATGAGGAAAACAATGTCTTCATCTGTCTGTTCACCGAAGCCCTTTACCCATTTCTCATCACCGGAAATCATACAAACTTGGAGAGAAGGAATATCACCCGAGACCACAAGCTCAGATATCTCATCAGTAATTCCCGTATCAAGAGAATCAAGATTAATAGCCAAACAACTTGGAGAAAAAGAGCCAGCCACAATCAGGGATATCAAAAAGCAGATCCCTATTGACTCTTTTCTCTTCATCTAGTACTCTCTATCACATCTGCTACAGACTAGAAATAACACTTTTCCATAAC
>JAOZIG010000186.1 GCA_026014515.1 Candidatus Bathyarchaeota archaeon
GAAACAGCGTGCAGAAGAGCTGCAACACCGGGCAGAGATTGACGGGCTTACAGGACTCTATAATAGACAGACATTTATCGAGAAGGTGGAGAGGCAGCTTTCTCTAGCCATAGGGGAATCCCATCTTATCTATTTCGATCTTGACCACTTCAAGCAGATAAACGATCAGTGGGGACATCGCTCTGGCGATGCTGTGCTACATTCCATTGGGTCCATCCTTAAGGAGGAAGTTGATGAGGCTTGCATCGTCTGTAGGTTTGGAGGTGAGGAATTTGCCATTTTCAGTGCCCATAAGAGCAGGGATGAGATGATCTCTTGTGCTGAACACATCAGGAAGTATGTTGAGCTGCATACATTCACCCATGAACAACACTCCATTCGTCTGACTGTTTCATTGGGAGTCTCGTCTGCAATCACCTCAAGTTTTGATGAGCTATACCGGGAGGCTGATGCCTGCCTCTATGAGGCAAAAAAAGCTGGACGGAATTGTGTCCGCATAAGAAGTACACCACTGGACTAAGTTTACATGGCTCGTTACAGTGCTAGAGCCGGTAGGGAGTTTCTATTCCCTGTTCTTATATATATCTGTGGTACTACAATGAAACAAAAAAGCAACAACGCTTTATTTACTCCATCCGTTGTCCTCTTCCTGATCAGCCAAAATCTTTCATTGTTTGGCTCTTCAGTTGTTGGATATGCCATTATCTGGTACATCACCCTTGAGACCTCATCAGGAGTATTCCTGATGTATGCCACCCTTGCCCAGATGGTTCCCCATCTCTTGATCAGCCTATCCAGCGGAGTATGGGCAGACCGGTACAACCGAAAGCGTCTGATCATGCTCTCTGACAGTTTCATTGCCATTGCAACGCTAGCTCTTGCTCTCTTCTATGCAAGTGGCTCGAAGTCCATCACAGCCCTGCTTGCTGTTTCGGTGGTACGTTCTCTCGGAAGCGGGGTACAAACCCCTGCCGTGAATGCCATCATTCCCCAATTGGTCAGTGAAGAACATCTTGTTCGAATCCAAGGGGTTAACCAGAGC
>JAOZIG010000488.1 GCA_026014515.1 Candidatus Bathyarchaeota archaeon
CCCCATGGTGTATTCGTTAGTATCGCTGTCTTGTAATCTCGACGTTTGAGTTCCTTTAACACCGGGATTACATCATCATAGAGTTTACTTGTTTTGAAGATTGATCTCATGAAACTGGTGCAGAGTTCGTATCGTTTTTCCTCTTCTTCTATCTGGAATATGCTACCTAAACGATTTTCCATTGGATAGACCTTGTTTCCCGGTGAACCATGATTATGTTCCTTTACACGTTCCCGTATTTTCTCGTTAGAGACCTTTAGAGTTCCATCTTTCTTCAGTTGTTCAGCGCAGTTATTGATAGCTTCCTCAAGGATGCCTGGAAATTCCTCACTTGTATAGTAACTGATGAGGGTATTTCCGAGGTCAAAGATTACTGCCTGAACCATGGATATGAATGATCACTGTGGTTTTAATGATTATCAGCGCCAGCATATCCTATCCTTTAATAGAATCCCTGTATTGATGGTATTCCATGAATAAGCGACCTGCATGGGAGATCACCAGAGACATACGGGTGAAAGCCGAGGAAGAGACCAACCCAGAGTACGGATGCCCCCCAAACGAGCGACCCATGAGTCAACATATCCAATTTGGAATGCTGGTAGTTGATAAGACATCAGGTCCAACAAGCCACGAGGTAGCAGCGTGGATAAAGAAGCTACTAGATTTAGATAAGGTGGGTCACGGAGGAACTCTGGACCCAAAGGTAACAGGTGTATTGCCGGTTACTCTTCAAGATAGTACAAAGATTGTTCAGGCGCTTCTTGATTCGGGTAAGGAGTACATCTGTGTCATGCGTACACATGATGATGTCTCTGAGGAGACGGTACGTAAAACGCTAGATCTGTTTACTGGCGAGATTTATCAACGTCCACCGCTCAGAAGCAGCGTCTCAAGACGCTTGAGAACCCGTTACATCTATGATATTGATTATCTTGAGGGCGATGGAAGAAACTGGCTCTTCAAGGTAGCATGTCAGAGTGGAACCTATATCAGGAAACTCTGTTTTGACGTTGGCGAGGTTATTGGGTGCGGTGCTCATATGCAGGAGCTTCGCAGAACCCGGAGCGGACCATTCACTGAGAAAGAAATGTACTCGTTGTATGACCTGAGCGAGGCAGTTGATCTCAGAGAAGAAGGGGACGACTCAAAACTTAGAGAAATCATCAGACCCTTTGAGGACGCAGCCCAGTTACTACCCAAGATATGGATACGAGATTCCGCTGTTGAAGCTGTCTGTAATGGTGCTCAGTTAGCGATTCCGGGGATACTCAGGTATGAGTCCGGTATTCAGGTGAATGATCTAATAATTGTGATGACTCAGAAAGAGGAAGCTGTTGCATTGATGAGGGCTGATATGAGTAGTGGAAAGATACAGTCAGAGGATCATGGTATCGCGGCTACAATAGAACGCGTTATGATGCCCAGCGGTATCTACCCCAAGCTCTGGTAGCTGCGAAGAGTTTAAGCAATAAGACCCATATTTCTGCCTATGCCAAGTAGTCACTATTTCTCAAAGAAGCCATCCTCAAAAGATGAACGCGGCAAGATAGAGACCGTGCTACGTGGAAAAAAATACAGCTTCATCACATCAACAGGTGTCTTTAGCGCCAAACGAGTAGACAACGGAACCCGCATACTCGTAGAAAACATGCATATCCCTACGGTTGGCGATTTTCTTGATCTAGGATGCGGTATAGGCGTTATTGGGATAGTTGCGGCATCCTTGGAGCCTGAGTTATGTGTTCATCTTACTGATGTGAACTCAAGGGCAGTCCAGCTAACAAAGTTGAACGTTCAAAGAGCAGGGCTATCTAACTGTAACACCTATGAGGGTTATCTCTATGAGGCGCTTGGGGACCAGAAATTTGATGCAATTATCTCTAATCCGCCTATCTCGGCTGGAATGCATAAGGTGGTTCACCCCATGATCTTAGGTGCCTATGAGCGATTGAACACTGGTGGGGTTCTCCAAATGGTCATCCAGAGTAACAAGGGTGGGAAGATGCTAGCTGGTTTTTTTGATGATGTGTTCGGTGAACATGAGATTGTAACAAGAAAAAGCGGTTACAGAGTTTTATCCGCCTGTAAATGCTGATACTTACCAAGTTGTGAAAGGATTTAAGTAGCGGTTTCACCTGCCCCTTCAGGATTTAAGCAATGTTGATGAATACGCTACGGGAGACAGACCCAGAGATATACGAGGCAGTTCTACGTGAGGTAAACAGGATCGAGCACGGAGTCGAGCTCATCCCATCCGAGAACTTTGTATCAAGAGCAGTCATGCAGGCAATGAGCAGCGTATTCACAAACAAATACAGTGAAGGATACCCAGGGAAACGATACTACGGTGGACAGGAAAACGTAGACGACATAGAACTACTCGCCATCAACAGAGCCAAGGAGTTATTCGGAGCAGAACACGTAAACGTCCAAGCCTACAGCGGAAGCCCAGCGAACCACGCTGTCTATATGGCGCTTCTAGAGCTTGGAGACAAGTTCATGGGGATGGACCTAAGCTGTGGTGGGCACCTAACACATGGCAGCCCTGTGAACTTCAGTGGCTTGCATTACAAGCTGGTTCCATATTTCGTTGATAAGGAAACCGAGATGCTTGACATGGACGCTGTGAGGAAGATCGCTGAAACCGAGCAACCCAAGATGATTATCAGCAGTCTTACAGCCTACCCCCGGAAGCTTCCGTTTGAGGAGTTCTGCGAGATAGCAAAAGATGTTGACGCTTATAGTATGGCGGATATTAGCCACATAGCTGGCTTGATCGTGGGTGGAGTCCATGAAAGCCCGTGTAAACATACTGATGTAACCACTACTACTACTCACAAGAGTCTCCGTGGTCCACGTGGCGCAATAATAATGAGCAAGATCGAGGACCAGTACCACGACCTCTACCACAAAGATACCAATAAGAACCTAGCCCAACTCATCGATAGCGCAGTATTCCCCGGACTACAAGGCGGACCACACGATCACGTCATCGCTGCCAAGGCTGTTGCATTCAAGGAAGCCATGCAGCCAGAGTTCAAGGACTATTCAAAACAGATTGTAAAAAACGCCAAAGCAATGGCAGACGAACTAATGAGTCTTGGAATCAAACTAGTCACAAATGGCACCGATAACCACTTGATGCTTATCGATCTACGGCCTTCTGGGCTAGGTGGTAAAGGCAAACAGCTTCAGAACGCATTGGACAAGGCTGGAATCACGGTAAACAAGAACAGCGTACCCTATGATGATGCTAGTCCATTCAATCCATCAGGACTCAGACTAGGCACACCAGCGGTAACCAGTAGAGGCATGAAGGAATCTGAAATGCAGCACATCGCCCAATCCATTGCTGTAGTCATAAAGAACTACAAGGACGAGTCCAAGCTCAAAGAGATTAAAGCCGAGATCAGTGAGCTCGTCTCAGCGTACCCAATATACCCTGGGTTAACAGTGCTTGAATAAAAAAGAAAGAAAAAATTAGTCGAGGGCGTAGGCGTGCTCGCCGTGCTGGCTCATGTCTAGTCCAGCTTCCTCTTCTTCATGTGTTACTCTGAGGGGCGTAATTTTACCAACTACCTTGAGTATCACATAGCTCCCAACGAAGCTATAGAGACCTACGACCACGATGGCGATTATCTGGGCGGTTAACTGGCCGGGGTTACCATAGAATAATCCATTGGCTCCACCGGGGTTTACTGCTAGTGTAGCAAAGAGTCCTGTGGCGAGTGCGCCCCAGATTCCTCCTACACCGTGACATGCGAACACGTCGAGACTGTCGTCTATCTTTGTTCTTGTGGCTCTCCAGTTAGCTACTGTGTTGCTGAGCATCCCAACTACTACGCCGATGATTATGGCTGATGTAACTGTAACGTATCCTGAACCGGGTGTAATGGCTACTAGTCCACAGACTGCGCCTACACAGAATCCTACTGCGCTTGGCTTGCCTTTCCTTACCCAGTCCACCATCATCCATGTTACTCCCGCTGCTGCTGCTGCGGTGTTTGTTGATACCATTGCGATTACTGCTACTCCGTCTGCTGCTAGGCTGCTGCCTGCGTTGAAGCCGAACCATCCGAACCAGAGAAGGGCGGTTCCAAGGATTACATAGGGTATGTTACTTGGTGTAGGTTCCTCACTGTCGATTCCTTCTCTTCGTCCGATTACTAATGCAGCTGCTAATGCTGATAGTCCTGCGCTGATGTGGACAACTGTGCCTCCTGCGAAGTCTATTGCTCCGAGGTTACCGAGCCAGCCTTCTGGGTTCCATACCCAGTGGGCGATGGGGCTGTAGATCACTGTTGCCCAGATGGCGCTGAAGATTAGCAAGGCTTTGAACTTGATTCGCTCAGCGAATGAGCCTATGATTAGTGCTGGGGTGATTGCGGCGAATTTTAGCTGGAATGCGAAGAATAGTAGCACAGGTATTCCTGTGGTGTATATTCCGTCGGGTTCCAAGCCTACGCCGTTTAGGGCAAAGTGGCTTAGGTCGCCTATTATTCCTAAGCCTCCTAGGCTGGGTGCGAATGATAGGCTGTATCCCCATAGTACCCATACTAGGCTTACTACTGCGAATATGATTAGGCACTGAACGAGTGTGCTGACGAGGTTTTTGGCTCTTACTAGTCCTGCGTAGAAGAAGCCGAGTGCTGGTGTCATTACCATGACGAGGGCGGTTGCTGTACCGACCCATGCGATATCTCCTGGGTTCATCTGTTTTCCTTAATCAGGCAGCCACGTTCGATATTTTAGGCTTGTTGAATGTTTTTTCTGAAAACATTGGATTTTTTCGTTTATTTAAGACATATATCCTTTATTCAGTCGATTTTTTCTTCTTTCTAAATAGTTTGATTCTTACCAATAATGGCTTCTTTCTATTGTTTTTTCTTATTTTGTCGAGTTTCGGTTGTGTGTATAGATATATTGGTTCAGGGTTTGTATTTTCTCTTTTTTTGTCGGATTTAGTAGAAAATGAATATTATGAGAAGTTAGCTAAATGATGAAGTATTTAGGCATTATCTTCTTGTTACCAGACCAGATATTTGAGGCAAGGTTCTTGACTCCAATAATGTGGCTAATTTCAACACTGATCTCCTGATAATGCGTCAGGTCATGGATCACCGCTAATGCCAGTATGTCGTGTTCACCTACTGTCTTGGTGGCGACGATAATATTTGGCATCTTGATTAGGGTCTCCAGTATCTGGTCGCTGCTGGTGTCTGTGTTACTTGTGACATCTATCTCGAAGGCTGCTATTCCTTCGTAGCCGATTTTTTCTCGGTCTACTACTACTGTGCTTCCTCTGATGTCTCCGTTTTCTGTGAGGCTTGTGAAGTGGTTGATGATGGTGTCTGTTGATTTGTCTGTCTGTTTGGCTATTTGTCTGAAGCTTGTGCGGGCGTTTTCTGTGAGCTGGTCTACGATTTCTTTGTCTAGTGGGTCGCTCATTCCTCTGCCTCCAGTAGTGGTTCTAGTTCGAAGTTTTGTGGGCAGAGTAGGAACTGGTCTACCCAGATGCTGGTTTTTACTTCGCGTACCATGGTGTGGCTTTGTATTGTTTCTTTGAGGTTGTTCATCTCGTTCATGTTTCGGGCTGTGGCGATGGTGAATATGTCGTATTCGCCTAGGGCGTGGGTGTTGAATACTATGCCTGGTTGTTTGTCGAGGTATGTGAGTACTTCTTGGATGCTTTGGGGTTCGACGTCGATGCTGAAGTTTGCTATTACTTCGTCTCCGAATCTTCTTGGGTCTAGGAGTAGTGTGGTGTTTGTGATGATGCCTTGTTTTTGGAGTTTTCTGTAGCGTTTGATGATGGTGTCTACGCTTACGTTGCATTCGTTGGCGATGTCTGTGTATTTTGTGCGGGCGTCTCTTTGGAGGTTTCTTAGTATGGTTATGTCGACGGTGTCGATTTTTTGGTGCGCCATTTTGGTATCTTGTTGGATATTCTAGTAGTTAAGGTCTGTGTTTTCTTGTTTTATTGGGTGTGTTTTTTGTATATGATTAGGGTGTTTCCGATGAGGCTTATTTGTTCGGATTCTGTTTCTGTGGTGATCTGTTTGCTTAGTTCTTCTTTTTGGTGTTTGTGGTCGTTGAATTTTATTTTGAGGAGTTCGTGGCTTTGTAGGTGTGTTTTGATGGTTTGTATTTGTTCGGGTGTGAGGCCTTGTTTGCCTATTTGTATTTGGGGGTCTAGGTGGTGGGCTTTTGCTTTGAGTGTTTGTTTTTCTTTGTTTGTTAGTGTCATGGTGTTTGGGTTGTGTTGGGTGGCTTATATTGGTGTCTACTGGTGGGTACTTTGGGAATTTTTTTTCTTGTGTGAGTTGGTGGGAGGAGGTAGTATCTGTTCAGTGTTTTATACTGGGTTGGATTTTCCTATACCTATGTCTGGTGTTCGCGGCGGTAAGCCTCTTTTCAGGTATGCGGTGGTTTCTGATACTCATATTCGGCCTTCTGGTGAGAGTAGTAGTCCTTGGAAGACTAATTTGTTGACTAATGATAGGGCTCGGTGGGTTATTCATGCTATTAATGCTGAGGGTCCTGATTTTGTGATTCATCTTGGGGATATTGTTCATCCTGTTCCTCATCAGGCTACTCATGGTTCTGCTGCTGGGGTGGCTAGTGAGATTATGGGTGGACTTAGTTGTCCGTTTTATCTTGTGCCGGGGAATCATGATGTTGGTGATAAGGATAATCCTTCGATGCCTGCTCATATCGTGAATGTTGATTTTATCGGGTTTTTCCGTGAGCATTATGGGGAGTCTTATCGTAGTTTTGATCATAAGGGGGTTCATTTTGTTATTCTGAATAGTCCAGCTTTGAATAGTGGGTTAGATGAGGAGGCTGAGCAGCGGGCTTGGCTGGAGGCTGATTTAGCCCAGCATCGGGGTTCTCGTGTTCATGTGTTTAGTCATTATCCGCCGTATTTGCTGTGTCCTGATGAGGCTAGTAATTATGATAACTTGGATATGCCTGCCCGTGGGTGGCTGTTGGGGCTTATTGAAAAGTATGGTGTGGAGGCTTTCTATGGTGGGCATATTCACCAGTTCTTCCACAAGCTGCACCACGGGACGCATATCTACAACCTGTTAAGTACGGGGAACCTGCGTCAGGATTACGCGAACTTGTTCCGGGTGGAGGCTGCTGAGGAGTATGGACGGAATGATACTCCTAAGATGGGGTATGCTGTGGTTGATGTTTATCCTGATGGCTTTGTGACGCATATCAGACGTTCTTATGGGCAGACTCTGGGTGAGGGTGAGAGGTTGTCGAGTCTGGAACGGGTT
>JAOZIG010000490.1 GCA_026014515.1 Candidatus Bathyarchaeota archaeon
CGTATCCCCCGTATACATAAAGACAAGATTCGAAGGACTTGAGGAGATAAAATGAGCACAAAACGAAGACTATTACTGATAACAGGCATGGCTGGCTCAGGGAAGACCACCCTAGCCGAACTACTCAGAGAAAAAGACTACAAGGTATTCACGATGGGCGATGTAATCCGCCACGAGGTAAGAATGCGAAACCAAGAACCCACACCCGAGAACCTTGGCAAGATGGCTGAAAACATCAGAAAAACAGGGGGCGACGCAGCAGTAGCCCAGAAATGCATCCCCCTCATCATCGGTGAACCCAATAACCGCGTAGCCATCGACGGCATCAGAAGCATAGAAGAAGTAGACACATTCGCAGAAGCCTTTGATACATACTTGCTAGCTGTGCATGCTTCCCCTGATTCACGGTATCAACGTCTCAAGAACAGGGGTAGAAGCGATGATCCCCCAAACCGTCAAGTCTTCAAGGTACGGGATCGCCGTGAACTGGGTTTCGGTATAGGGAACGCCATCGCGTTGAGCGATTATATCATAAACAATGATAACGGCGTTGACAACCTTGAAAGGGAGCTGGATAAGCTGCTCAGGAAATTGAGATAATGACCAGCATCAGAATCAAGGCACAGCTACAGCCCACAGAAGACCCAGAGAAAGTAGAAAAAGCCATACGAAACCTATTCGGAGACATCCCGTTAAACCACAACAGAGACGAGTCCATAATCACTGCTAAACTTGAAACTCCGATGAGTCTCAGAGATTTTCGTTCAAGAATCGCCCAAGACCGAATAAGAACCACTCTCAATAACACTCTAACCCGTTGGACCAAAGAAGACTACCTTAGCTTCGGTTTGAACCGGCAAGCAGCCTATGCTGGACATGTTTCCTTGAACCTGACCAACGAGGACCCTATGGGGCCGATACAGGTTCAGATACGGGGCGATATTGAGGAAGTAATTGCTTTTCTCTGCAAATAGTAGCAGACATGGTATTTACAACCATTATAAAAGCAACATTGCACATTAACTCGGACGAAAATCATATATTATTACATTTAGACTGGTAATAGATTCCCAACGTGCTCAAAAACAACCGTAAAAATGTGGATGGGTATACTGTTCACAAATTGACACACTTGGGTTAGTCTAAATAGGGCAGTGAAAAAATGGCCAGAATATTACTAATAGGGCTCGCAGGAGACAGCGGTTGCCAAGTCGCGGCTGTTGGACTCCACGAGACGCTAGTAGAGGTACTTGCGGCTAACGAGCTTATCTATGCACCTACCCTCATCGATGCCAAGGATATACCGGATAACATTGATGTGGCTATCGTGGAGGGCGGGATCAGGAATACCCACGAAGAGGAAACCATCAAAGAGATACGTGAGAAATCAGGCGTCGTCATCGCGCTAGGCGCATGCGCCGCCTTCGGGGGTATCCCCGGGCTCGCGAACCTCAAACCGGGTCCCGAGCTTATGAACACAATCTACAATAACTGGAGAGGAACCGATAAGGGCACTATTCCAACTCACCTTGTGTCGCTGGATGAGCAGCACCCCATCAAGGACTTTGTTAAGGTTGATTTCATCATCCCCGGTTGCCCACCAGAAGTAACAGACATCGCATACACATTAACAACCTTGCTGAGCGGAGAGGTACCAAAGTATAACTCGACGCAAGTATGTGATGACTGCCCAAGAGAAAGACTCGGTGAGTATGTCCCAGAACTAAAACGGATACACGAGGACATACCCGACCCAGATAGATGCCTACTTGAGCAGGGTTACTTCTGCATGGGCCCCGCCACCATGGGTGGCTGTGGAGCACCATGCCCAACATCAGGAAACACCTGTGAAGGTTGTCGTGGAGCATGTCTAGATGTAACTGATCAAGGTATGGCGATGATTGACGCCATGACTGGTTTACTAAACCAGTTGAAGGATGAGTTCAGTGTCGAGACATATGTTGGACAATTATACCGATTCACCTACGCTGAGTCTATTCTCAGCGAGATAGCTAGGAGGCGAAACAAGTGACCAAAGTAGAGATAGACCCACTAACAAGAATCGAAGGAATGGGCAAGATCAAGGTAGAAGTAGAAAACAATGAACTAAAAGACCTAAAATTCCAGATCACAGTAGCCCCTCGCTTCTTTGAGTACCTACTAACAGGGAAAAGAGCAGAAGAAGCACCAAGACTCACCCAAAGAATCTGTGGAATCTGCTACGTAAGCCACCACCTAGCATCAGTCAAAGCCATCGAGAACGCATGGGGTGTAACCCCCACAGAACCAGCAGTCAAGCTCAGAAGACTGATGAACGCAGGTGGCTACGTCACAAGCCACAGCCTCCACAGCGCATTCCTAGCGGTACCAGACCTAGTTGGACTACCCGAAGATGGAAGAAACTTCATCGCATTGATGGGCAAGTACCCAGAGATAGGAAAAGCCGCGCTGAAGATTCACGCCTATGGTAACAAGGTTGTCGAAGCATCTGGTGGAAGAATAGTACAAGTAGTCACATCAGTACCCGGTGGACAAACCCTAGCCCTGAAAGAAGAACGTAGAAGAGAGCTTCTGGAAGAAGGAAAAGAAGTACTGGAGCTAATCAAGGTCTACGCTGACTGGGTGTTCAACTTCTTTGAGAACGATGCCCCTGTCTGCAGCCAGTTCCCTGACCTAGAGACAAACTTCATGGGCTTAGTCAATGGACCAGACGACCACTATGATGTCTACGATGGTAAGGGACGAATAATCTCAGGCACAGGCAAAGAAGTCGCCAAATTCGATACAAACTACTACTATAACCATATTCAGGAAGCAGTCTGGGAGCACAGCAGCACAAAGGTCCCCTACTACAAGCCAGAAGGCGTAAATGGAAACCTCAGAGTAGGACCCTTAGCACGGCTCAACGTAGCAAGCAAGCTACCATGGCCAATAGCACATGAGTACGAGGAAAGATACCTCAAACTATTCCCAAGACCCTGTCTACAGGTACAGGCATTCAACCTAGCACGTATCCCCGAGCTTATCGCGGGACAGGAAGAGGTAATCCAGATGCTGGAAGACCCACAGATCACATCAACAGACATCAGAAAACCTGTGAAAAGCAGGGGCGGTGAAGGAGCCACATTCATAGAGGCTCCTAGGGGCGTGTTGACACATCATTATGTCATTGATGATAAGGGTTTGATCAGGTACGCAAACATCATGGCTCCTACCACCTATAACCACCCACTAATCCAGCACGATCTATACGCGAATGCTAAGATATACGCCTCAGAGTTCGCTGACGAGAAGAAGCGAGCAGAGGCATGCTGGAGACTTGAGAAAATAGTAAGAGCTTACGACCCATGCACAAGCTGCAGCGTCCACATGGTTGATTTCGACCTGAAGGTGGATGGCAAAATGGTTGAGGTAAAGGAGGTTGCCTAGATGACAAAGGTAATTTTCTGTACATGCGGTGACGCATTAAACGATAAAATAGACTACAAAGCACTCGCTGCTTACGCCCATAACCTTGAGGGCGTAAAAGAGACCGTCACAATGAAGGCACTCTGTACAAAAGGCGACAAGGATGCACTGGTCAAGGCGATGAAAGACGCTGAAAGACTCGTTGTATTTGCCTGTACTAGAAGTGTCTGTAGTAAACCCATTGAGACCGCCATGAAAGAGGCAGGACTACCCGAGGATAACTATGTCTTGGTTAACGCCAAGGAGCAGATCGCATATGTGCATCTAGAAAAGAGCGAGGCAACTCAGAAAGCCAAGATGCTTTTGAAGGCAGCAGTAGCCAAAGTCAAGGCAGCACAGCCTCTTGAGACCATGACATATGAGCGAGCACATGAGGCACTCGTTGTTGGTGGCGGTGTTGCTGGATTAACAGCGGCATCAGAGCTAGCTGATCAGGGCTTCAATGTTCACGTAATCGAGAAGAGCCCAGCTATCGGCGGCGCAATGTCTCTTATCAGTAAGACCTACCCAGAAGAGGATTGTACCATGTGTCTGCGTGGTCCAAGGATGATCGAGTTGCTCACAAAGCCCGGCATCACTTACCATGTAAGCAGCACAGTAAAAACGGTAGAGCGAACACCCACAGGGTTCAAGGTAACATACAATAAGAAACCAGTAGACCTAGACCTTTCAGCCAAGAAAGGCAAGGGGCAACCAGTCGAGATAATCCCCGACGCATCAGGAAAATACGAGGTAGTATACAGCGATGGACCCACAAAGGCGCAGCTAAAGCATGTTGTCAACAGTAAATGTGGTAACTGTACAAGCGTCTACCCCGCAGCGTTGATGAACATCGCTGAAGAGGCTGGAGAAAAGACCATCGAGGTAGGCTCAGTTGTACTAGCAACTGGATTCGAGGACTTTGACCCCAGCGGTATCCCCAAGTGGGGCTACGGCTTGGACAACGTCATCACCCAGTACCAGCTAGCAAGACTACTTGACCCATTCGGACCCACAGGCGGAGCCGTGGCGCGTCCAAGTGACGCCAAGCCACCCAAGAAGATAGTGATGGTCCAGTGTGTAGGTAGCCGAGACCCTGAGTATCAGTCCTACTGTAGCAAGTACTGCTGTATGGCTGCGATAAAGCATGCAGGTGTGATAAAGAGCCAGCGTGACCCATCAGCCGAGATCACTGTTCTATACAGGGATATCAGGGCAAGCGGGTATGGTTTCGAGTCTCTCTACAATGACGCCAAGAAGATGGGTGTAAACTTTGTTCACGGAGACATCGATAATGTTACTCCACAGGGTGAACGACTAGGCATCACATACACTGATGGCATGGGAAGAACCCAGCAACTAGACGCAGACATGTTGGTACTCAGCACAGGTATGAAGCCTAGTAAAGGCACAGAAAAACTAGCTGAACTATTCAACGTGGAGCTAACCGAGTCAGGTTTCTACAAGGAGATAGACGAGAAGGTAGCAAACATAACCACAAGGGCACCCGGTGTATTCATCGCGGGAACCTCAGCGGGACCCAAGAACATCCCAGACAGCATCGCTCAGGCGGGTGCTGCGGCGTTCATGGGAGCCAACTATATGCGGACTCATCTTGAAAAGAAGGTGAACCACCCGGTAGTGAATGAGGATAACTGTGGTAAGTGTGGTATCTGTAGAAGCGTCTGCCCATACGAGGCAATCACCATCCCAGAGGATGGCTACCCAGAGTTCGACCCACTACTCTGCCAGAGCTGTGGACTCTGTGTAAGCAGCTGCCCCACAAGGGCGCTGAACACACCAAGCTTCGGCTACGATGTGATAGATGCACAGGTAGAGGCAATATTATCAGAGAAGCAGGACAAGCCAATCGTGCTGGGCTTCATTTGTGATGACTGTGGCTACAACCTTATGGATACGGCTGGATTCACAAAATCCACCTACAGCAGCGGATTCGTACCAGTCTACGTCAACTGCATGAGTAACCTGAGCCTAAGAAACGTCCTAAACGGCGTCAAGAAGGGCGCAGACGCTGTCATGCTTGTTGGCTGTGTAAAGGAGCGTTGCCACTTCCTCAAGGGTGACAAGCGTGTCAAGGGACAGATGGAGATAATATCTGACTTCTTCAAGACAACTGGAATCCACACACCCATCAAGGTGCTGGAGTCCAGTGGTACGATGGTTAGCCAATTCACCACGGCATTGGGTGAGTTGATGAAAAAGGTGGAGGAGGCATAGAGATGAAGGTAGGAGTAATAATCAGCCCATGGGGAACAAGCCCCGAAAAGGGAGCCAAAGTCGGCGGACTAGCAGTATACGCCGAGACACTACCCAACGTAGTAGCGGTAGACTCAGGATACTATGGTCCAACAGACAAAGACCTAGAGAACTTCAAACAATGGATCACAGAACACAAGGTAGACCGCGTAGTCTTCGCCTCATGCAGACCAAGACTCTTCAAGGAAGCCTACAAACACGCAGCCATCGATGTCGGCATCAACAAGTACCTCATCGAGGTAGTTGACATCAGCGAGCTATGCAGCGCAGAAGCAGAAAACGAGTTGATGGCTGAGAAAGCCAAGATTCTCCTCAGGGCAGCGGTAAACCGCGTCACAAGCCTAGAAGAGATCAAGGTACAGAAGATTCCAGTCGAGCAATCAGCGCTGGTTATAGGCGGTGGACTCGTTGGCATGGAGGCAGCCACAAGGCTAGCCGACATGGGATATGATGTACATATCATTGAGAAAGAGCCTTTCATGGGTGGAAAAACACCCCAACTAGGCACATGCTTCCCATCAATGGACTGTGGAAACTGCATCATGCCATTCGAGGGCGAGTTACACAGAAGATGCATGTACCGGAGCCCAGTGACACAGGAGCCCAACGTACATGTACACACCCTAAGCGAGCTAAAACGACTGGTAGGCGTAGTAGGCAACTTCAGAGCCATCATCGAGACCCAGCCAAGATACATCAACCCAGAGAAATGCATCGGCTGCGGAATATGCATGAACCTATGCGAGGGAGAAGCCCCTAACGAGTTCGACCAAGGACTAAGCACTAGAAAAGCGGTCTATATACCAAATAACCAGAGCTTACCCCGTGTCCCTTACATGGACCTAGAGCACTGTGAGAACGCTGAAGCCCTAGCCAAAGAGTGCCCAGTGGGCGCCATCGAGCTCGACATGAAACCCAAAGAGGAAACCATCAAAGCCGGCACAGTAATCGTCGCCACAGGCTTCGACATGTATGACCCCACAGGCACCTACATGTATGGTGAGAACAAGGATGTTGTCACTCAGCTTGAACTAGCAAGACTACTTGACATGAGCGGACCCACCGCTGGGATCATCAGACGTATCAGTGACGGTGAGGTTCCCGAGAAGCTGGTAATGGTTCAGTGTGTTGGTAGTCGAGAGCAACGTATCCACGAGTATTGTAGCAGGATTTGTTGTGGTATCGCTATGAAGCATGCTTTGGATATCAAGAAACGGTGGCCAGACATCGACATCACCATACTGCACAAGGATATCAGGCTCAACGGTAAGGACTATGAACGCTTCTACTATGAGGCACAGGAAAGAGGAGTCAAGCTTGTACGTGGAGAAGCCGAGGACGTATCAGAGACATCAAACGGCTTGATATTCCACTACAAGGACGAGGACAACAATCCTGTACAGCTACCAGTTGACATGGTGGTGCTAAGCAATGGTATGGAGCCATCCAAGGGCAACGATGAGTTAGCCAAAGCTATTGGTTTGGACCTGAGTCTTGATGGTTTCCTGAACGAGAAGCACCCCAAGCTTAGCCCAGTTGAGACAAACATCAACGGTGTTT
>JAOZIG010000344.1 GCA_026014515.1 Candidatus Bathyarchaeota archaeon
ATTAAGGGCACATAGGGAAGGCCGAGGTAGTAAGAGCCGATGAAGGACGTGGTAAGCTGCGATAAGCTCAGGGGAGTTGCAATCGAACGTTGATCCTGAGATTTCCGAATGGA
Source organism: Candidatus Bathyarchaeota archaeon (assembly GCA_026014515.1). GTDB lineage: Archaea > Thermoproteota > Bathyarchaeia > TCS64 > TCS64 > RBG-16-57-9. Next base: position 114 of record JAOZIG010000344.1, read on the forward strand.
GAAATCCGCTAAGTTGAAGACTTAGCACGAAAGAGGGTACCGCGTGAACTGAAACATCTAAGTAACGCGAGGAAAAGAAAGTAAAAACGATTCCCCAAGTAGCGGCGAGCGAACGGGGATGAGCCCAAACCGCATAAATGTCAAGGATGCAGCCGTTGTTTATGCGGGGTTGCGGGAAGAACTACGAGGAACTGCAACGTACTCAACAATGTTAATGACTGAACTGGAACTAGTTGGAAAGCTAGATCGTAGAAGGTGATAATCCTGTACAGGTAAACTCATTAACTTGTCCGTTCTCTCCCAAGTAACATGGAACACGAGGAATTCTGTGTGAATCTGCGAGGACCATATCTCGTAAGGCTAAATACTCTTACTAACCGATAGCGTATAGTACCGTGAGGGAAAGGTGAAAAGAACCCCGGGAGGGGAGTGAAATAGAACCTGAAACTATGTGCTTACAAGCGGTCAGAGCCCGCAAGGGTGATGGCGTGCCTTTTGGAGAATGATCCTGCGAGTTACGTTCAGTGGCAAGGTTAAGTTTAACGGAGCCGAAGGGAAACCGAGTCTGAACAGGGCGATTTTAGTCGCTGGGCGTAGACGCGAAACCTGGTGATCTAAGCCTGTCCAGGGTGAAGCTGTGGTAAGACACAGTGGAGGCCCGAACTCACCGCCACTGCAACGTACTCAACAATGTTAATGACTGAACTGGAACTAGTTGGAAAGCTAGATCGTAGAAGGTGATAATCCTGTACAGGTAAACTCATTAACTTGTCCGTTCTCTCCCAAGTAACATGGAACACGAGGAATTCTGTGTGAATCTGCGAGGACCATATCTCGTAAGGCTAAATACTCTTACTAACCGATAGCGTATAGTACCGTGAGGGAAAGGTGAAAAGAACCCCGGGAGGGGAGTGAAATAGAAC
>JAOZIG010000203.1 GCA_026014515.1 Candidatus Bathyarchaeota archaeon
TCGTTCCAGTCTGGTGGTCGCAGTGTTTTTTGTACTGGTTTTACTAGGCGTAGTTTTTCGAGTTGTTTTATCGCCGTGTATCCTTTGCTGCGTGGGATTCCTGCTCTGCGTGCTAGTACTGGTACTGTGAATGGTTTGGTGAGACTGGGTAGTGCTCTGGCTGTGCGTGTGATGTAGCTTCGTTTGCTTGTTTTTACTCCGTGTAGCGTTAGTAGTTTGGTTATCTGTGGGGGCGCAGGTGGTGGTGTTTGGGGTGTTTCTTGTGTGGTTTGCATCATTTTTGCCCCTGGTCCAGTAGTTTCTCGATTTGTTTGGGTATGCTGGTGTTTTCTCTGTCTGCTTTTTCGCGTAGTCTTTGTGCTAGTTTTTCGGGTATTGTGATTGCTTTGTATCCTTTGCGTGGCATTGTTCCACGATGTACCGTACTTTCAAAGATATATAAAAGTAAAGTACCTTATTTTGTGGAACATGGGTAAAAGTAGTTCGGCGTGTTACCTGAGTGTAAGTGACAACTATACGTAAAATGTTAATATGAACAGTACAATAAGGTACATGCCATGCCGCGGAAGGGATATAGATCAATCACCGTACGAGAAGAAATATACCAAGACCTCATGAAAAAATACGAGGAAAACAAGGAACAGCTCCTCAGACAGGGAATAACAAGCTTTGGCGGCTATGTAACCAAGTTCCTCTACGACGCACTAGACCAAGAAGAATAGCTAGCGTATCACTATATCTTCAATGTATATCTTGTAGGCTTCATCATATACCGGTGATACGAATACGAAATAATTACTGGGCTCACGACCAAGACGATAATAGATCGTCTCTGGTTTCTGTTCATGGGCAATGGATACAAACTCGTCAAAGTCATGGATGCGTATGCTGTCTGCGGGTATCTCTCCACCTCCATCATAGGACTGCAACACTATGATCTCATAACCACTAAGATGTTCAAAGGCATAGGCTTCTATCTCCATCTCATCTGGACGTAGGACGGCGTAGGAGTATGTGAACGCTGAGCCAATTATC
>JAOZIG010000487.1 GCA_026014515.1 Candidatus Bathyarchaeota archaeon
CATTGCACATATCATTCAGGTGTATGGCTTGTTGAAGGACATTACAGATGACGAGGAGATTCTATGCGCAGGCATACTTCACGACACCATCGAGGACACAGATACCACATATGAGGAGTTGGTGCGGGAGTTCACCAAGGAGATCGCTGACCTTGTTATGGAGCTTACCTTCGAGGGAGACTCTGAGACTGGACGATATTTCCCGTTACTCCATACCCATAAGGCGATAGTGGTAAAATTCGCTGACCGACTCAGCAACCTTGTGCGGATGGTGGATTGGCCCGGTGACTGGCAGGAAGATTATCTAAATAATAGTTGTTTCTGGCCAACAGAACCAAAGAAAACTGAGTAGTGATTTTTCACCCTATTTTTCTGCTAAGCGTTTTATAATCAAATTCATGGGATTCTCTATGGACCTATCCCACACCAGAAAAGACTTCCCCATACTCCAACATATGACCTACCTAAACACAGCAGCCAGCGGTCCAATGTTGAAACCAGTACAAGACGCTGTACTTGGTTATTGGAAATCCAAAGAAGAAACCCAATACAGTAACCTCCCAGACCCATTGAATCCCGCAGCAGAACTAATCAACTGCAACGAACACGACATCGCCCTTGTTCATCGAGCCTCACAAGGAGTTAACATTGTTGCTGGACTGGTTCAGCCTAAGAAGGGGGAAAACATTGTTTTGACTGATCTCTCATATCCATCGTCTGTTTATCCATGGATGGGAAAACAAGCCGAGATAAAACGCATCAAGAACCATGATGGAGTTATCGATGTAGCTGATTTCGAGAAAACCATAGATGATAACACAAAGATCGTTTGCCTCAACCGCGTCGAGTGGACCAGTGGACAACGACATGACGTCAAAGCCATATCCGAGATAGCCCACGAACACGGGGCACTAGTATTGGATGACGCGTTCCAAGCAGTTGGCGCAGTCAAAGTGGATGTGAGACATGATGATGTGGACTTTCTGGTGTTCGGTGGAGAAAAATGGCTCTGCAGCCCATGCAGGGCAGCTGTGATGTATGTGAAACCCGAGCTTGTTGAGCTTTTCATGCCTGATTACAGGTTCTATTGGAGGGTCTATGAAGGATTCAAGTGGACTGATGCACCATGGGACAAACCAATACATGATAATATTGCCTCATGGGACCATGACTTGGTTAAGACCGCTGAGCGTTTCGATCCCGGTTGTGTAGCAGAGGATGCTCAGTGTGGATTGGATGCCTGTCTACGTTATTTCAATAATCTAGGTATAGCCGAGATACAGAAACAGGTGTTTTCACTGGTTGATTACCTGATTGAATGCTTGGAGGACCTTGGCGTCAAGGTGAATACCCCAAAACAAAGTGAGATGCATGCAGGTATCGTTACCTATACCCATGATCGGTATGAGGATAACGTGAAAAGCTATGCTTACCTCCAGAAAAACGGGGTAAATGTGGCTCATCGTTACACTGGGGGCGTGGGTGGTATCCGTGTATCCCCCCACTTCTTCAACACTGAAGCAGATATAGATGAGCTCTTACGAGTCCAGCGGGAAGCGTTAATCTAGCTTCTCTCGGGCTTTGGATCAAGGTCTGATCTCATTTCTCATGCTTTTTTCGGAAAAATGCTAATAATTCAAAGTGTAAAGTGATACTATGTCTCGTTTTCCAAACTTATTCACACCTATGAAACTAGGGCCTTACATGCTAAAGAACCGTATTGAAGCCGCACCTATGGGAGCCCATGGCTCACCAGACGGGTACATCACCCCCGAGGGTGTAGCATACTATGAACTTAGGGCAAAAGGTGGAGCAGCCATTGTTTGTATTGGGGAAAGTATGATTGATTCCAAGGGAACATCTCACGGCAGGGTTACTCCTTTAGATGACCCGAGAATACTTCCATCATTGATTAGCGCTACTGACGCGATAAAACGCCACGGAGCGGTATCAAACATCGAGTTGCTTCACGCTGGAATCAGGTCAGGTACACCACGCCCAGACGACCCAGTCTATGGACCAAGCGCAGGAACCAGCTTCTACGGCAAAAAAATCATCGAGATGGGAGACGAGGAGATACAACACGTTGTAGAAGCCTTTGGAAACGCGGCTGAGATGGCGAAACTAGGTGGGGTGCAGATGTGTATGATCCACGGTGGACACGGTTGGTTGCTATCTCAGTGGTTCAGCAAGCTTCACAATCACAGGACAGACGAGTACGGGGGCAGCATCAAGAACAGGGCTCGTATCGCGTTAATGATCATTGACGATATACGGAAAAAATGTGGACCAAAGTTCCCCATCGAGATACGGCTAAGCGGAGACGAGTTCACAGAAGGCGGCATGAGCATAGAAGAAACAGTTGAACTAGCCAAGGTACTAGACGGAAAAGTTGACATGATCCACCTATCAGCTGCCACATTCAACGATAGAGCAGCTGGGCTCAGGATGTTCCCAAGCATGTTCCTCCCAAGAGGCTGCAACGTGTTCCTAGCTGAGGCAGTTAAGAAAGCTGTGAGTACTCCTGTGAACACCGTTGGGTCGTTAAATGATCCTGCTCACATGGAGGAGATACTGGATACCGGGAAAGCAGACATGGTTACGCTGGGTAGAGCCCTCTTAGCTGATCCATATTTGCCTGAGAAGGCGAGAAAAGGACGTGAGGCAGACATCACTCCATGTCTCCGATGCAACTATTGCATCAGTCAGAACTTCACACCTTACGTCAAGTATCCTAAGGGTATCGTCAGATGCGTGGTAAACCCCGTCATTGGCAGGGAGTTAGAAAACAAGTTTGTTCAACCAAGTAGCGGCAAAAAGAGGGTACTTGTTGTTGGGGGTGGACCGGCTGGGATGCAGGCAGCCATCACAGCGGCTGACCGGGGGCACACGGTGACCCTCTGTGAGAAGCATAGCCGGCTTGGTGGTACACTGCTTTTTGCTGAACGTGAATACTTCAAAGAGGATATCAAGAAACTAACCGAGGTTCTCATCAGACGAGTACGGGAAAGACCAATCAAGATTATGCTGGGCAAGGAGGTTACCCACGAGTTGATAAGTGAAACAGCACCGGATGTATTGATAGCTGCGGTGGGAGCAGAGCCAATTATCCTAAACATACCTGGTGTACGTGGCGAGAACGTTGTCATAGCTGCAGGCGACTATGATGAGACCCGGATTGGGGACAAGGTGGTGGTCATCGGAGGTGGTTTGGTGGGCTGTGAAAAAGGATTGCACATGGCTCATGAAGGCAAGGATGTGACTATTCTTGAGATGCTTGACAAGGCTGCACCCACAGCACCATATCTCCACTGGCTTGGGTTGATGAAAGAGCTTGAAAAAAGCACCAAACTCATAACCGGCGTAAGATGCACAAAGATAACCGAGAAAGGCGTTTATGCTGTGAATCAGAAAGACGAGGAACAGTTCTACGAGGCAGACACTGTACTCTTAGCAGCTGGTTTGAAGCCACGAACAGAGTTAGTGGAGTCGCTTCGGTTTAGTGCTCCTGATTTCAGTGTCATCGGAGACTGTCTGGAGCCAGCCACCGTTTTGGAAGCGATCCATATGGGATTTTTCTCAGCGCTGGACATCTAACACACGTTTTTTGTTAATTTTTTAACATATTGAATAAATTCGTATATTATCTCCAATGTTTTAGGTGAAAACGATGGTACTCGATATCAAACTAACCACATATTATAACATGGTTATTGAAGGAAACGCAGTGGAAGGATTCAAACTGTTATCAGCATTCGCTGATGCTGGAGTTAACCTCCTCGGGTTCAAAGCAGTCCCAACTGGGAACAACCGCACACAGTTCACATTATTCCCAGATGATCCCACAAAGATGGATGAAGGCGCAAAAAACGCTGGAATAGGCTTGGCTGGACCTTACTCTGCGGTAATCGTTAAGAGTGATTCTGATGAACCGGGGGAGTGTGGAAAAGTCCATGAGAAGTTGGCGAATGCAGGTATAGATGTTAAGGAGTCCTCTGGTATAGCTGATATCAAGGATAGCTATGGCATCATTTTCTACATTAAACATGAAGATGGCGCAAAAGCCATGGAAGCTTTGAAGAAATAACTTCAACTCCAACATGGGGAAAAAAATCAAAACTACGAGTCATCTTGAAGATGAGAGAGAAACGCGAGCAACTCATCTATTGTTATGTCTAGACGGATTCTGCCGTTTGTACCGAGAAACTCAAGAACCATCTCCTCCAACAAGGTAATGTTCCTTATTTTCCCCAGATCCCCTGTGATCAATACCGTGTTTCGTGGTTCCATTGATAAAACAAGTTCTGAAACGTATTCCTTCTTCTGTAACTCCACAGAGAATCTACTTGAATCAGAGGAAGAGTGGGTCATTGTCGATAAACTCTTTTCTCCGATGGCTCGTTTTTGAAAAACTTTGAAATAGCGCTCTTGTCAAGTCCCGCGTTTATTATTGCTTGTTCAAGCTCATGTTTTTTTGCTGCATTGCTTGTTTCCTTGAATCTTGTTGTCCTTCCTGCGTTATTTACAGGGTACAGTGGTGGTTCTCCTTTTTGTGCCCTATAAACGAAGGTGCTTAGTCTATCACAGAATCTTTCCATCAGTTGGCTTGAGGCACTAGCTGTATGAGACGTGATAATAGAGTTGTATCCCTCAAAAAGGGTCTTTAACTCAACCGCCCTCTCATCACATGTTTTTGGCACATCAACACCAACCCCATACAGCTTTCCACTAGCAAGAGCTCTAGCAGCTGCCTCCTCATCCATAACATCCTTTCTCGCGGTATTGATGAGGATAGCCCCGGGCTTCATTGATTCGATTTCCTTTGCTCCGATGATGTGTCTTGTCTCCGGGTTAAGGGGTACATGTATGCTCAGAATATCTGACTCTTTTATCAGATCAGCTAGCTGTCTATACTCGACCCCAAGTCTGTTTTCATCCGCAAACGATAATCTGTTCATCTTATTGTACAAGATTTGAACTCCGAATGGTCTAACTAACTTGGCTAGCTCTGTCCCTATGGCTCCTAGCCCTAAAATCCCGACTGTTCTACCACATAATTCCCATAGATCTCCCGGTTTACAGACTGGCCATGATCCCTTGATGACTTCTTCGTGCATCAGGAACCCCTTGCGCTGTAATACCAGCATCATCATCAATGTGTGTTCTGCTACAGTTATTGCGTTTATCCCCGCGTTGTTAGATACAGGGATGCCGAGGTTGTCCGCTGCCGTGAGGTCTATTTTATCATATCCTACTGAGGCGAATTGGACTCTTTCTAGTTTGTTAGCTGTTTCCAAGATTTTTTCGTTTAGATAGGGCATCACTGGTGATGCGATTATCATGTTACAGTCCGAGACTAGCTCACATACTTGTTCATCTGATAAGCCCTGTGGCGCTACGACAAAATCCACTGAGCTAGGATCTATGTTTCTTACCACCCAAGGGTATTGTAACTCGCTTGGTTGAGGTATGAACGATACTATCTTGTATTTCTCCATTTTATCTCCTCTCTCCAAATCTTGGTATGGGTGCTTTTCCAGTCCCATTGCATTGTTCACAGATTCTTCTACCCGTGCCCCCACAGTAGGGACATGGGTTGTAACCATGAGTTACTTCTACGCCCCCTCCGCAACAGGTTACGGTGCCTAAACCGCCGCATTTTTGACAAGTTCCCATGTTTTGAAGTGAAATAAAACGGTAAATATGGATACCTTGTAATGTTTTATAATTTTTTTAATGAGTTGAAAATTGAATAAAATCTATTTTTGTATCTGGTGTTCTGTATTTTTTCCCGAGTTTATTTCGCGTATTTTATTAAGTAATTATTGTAATTACAATATGTCTTATGAAAAATAATGAGAATATCATTACTGTATCGGATTTGCTCTTTGAGTTATCCAATGATATAAGATATGATATTCTCCGATTGATCAAATCGGATCCAAAACGCCCCTCCATCATAGCCTCTGAGTTAAAACTATCGCCTTCTGAGGTAAGCAGAAGTTTTACTAGGCTAAACGAGGCTCACCTCATAACTAAAAACGTGGATAACCATTACTCCATAACCAACTTTGGAGAACATATACTCCATCTTCTCGAAGAGTTAGAGTTCATAACCAGTCACAAAGAATATTTCTTATCTCACTGCTCAGTAAAAATCCCGCTTAACTTCCAGAAACGGATGTCTGAACTCTGTGATTACTCAATGACCTCATCATTCATGGAGTTTGTGACCGCTATCAACGAGATATTGGAGAACTCTAAGAAGTTTATCTGGATGTATATCGACCAGTACCCACTGATTGCGCTAGATGCTATCAGGGCTTCTCTTGATAACGGAACAAAGATTAGAATTATTGAACAGCGAAATCTGCTGGGTCCAGAGATCGTGTTTGATAAGAAACATCATATGAAAACATTGGACGGTGTTCCCGGGGTTCAAATAAGAAAAAGAAACGCATGTGATGTTTATCTTATCCTCGCAGATGCTGGTGCTGTCGTTGCTTTTCCATCTGAGACTGGATTTGATTACTCGGGTTTCGTCACAAGAAACAACTGTGAATCAAGCTGGGGGGCTGATCTTTTTGAGCACTATTGGGCGAACTCTATGGTGGCTGATCTAGGAAAGATGGTATTGACTGAAGACATTATTGATCTTTCTAATGTTAACAATTCTCGAAAAAGAGCAGATGAATGGGTCAAAATATTTTCAAGGCTCGATTGGACTGAAGGACAGTTATAGAAAATTACGTAAATGGCGTTACTGTCCGCTAATTCTTACCATATTGTTATATTATGTTTTGTCCAACTTATCATTATGATTATTTATGAAGAAGAGTACAAGGTTCCTAGACCAAAGATACCGGAATGGGAGAAAAACCACCTAGTATTTGATAAAATAATCAAGAGCCTTGATGCCCCGTTCCTCAAAGGATGGTATGTATGGCAGGAAAGGTTCGATATTGGTAAGATTAGATGTGTGTGGATTGTTGATGAGTTAGCAGACCTTGATAGGTTGTGGACTCTATGCTTTAACCACCCAGAGTGGATCGCCATGGTACCAAAGATCATGGAGACCATGGTTGAGGGCACATACAAGTATAGCTTATGGAAGCCAATATCCAACGAAGAGATTGAGTCCCGGCTTAAGTAGCCAAAACAACCTTTTCTGTTCAATTCAAATTTTTCTAAACGGTTCCAAGATTCTGTTATTATCATAAAAATCATAGAAAAA
>JAOZIG010000538.1 GCA_026014515.1 Candidatus Bathyarchaeota archaeon
TGAGGCTAGTTTACTGCACATGATTAAGCTGATTGATGGGCTTGAGTAGCTTATAATGAGCCCAATGACGAGTATTGTAATGTGAAGAGACGTCGAAGCAAACTGGATTAATAGGAAAAGTACACCTGAAGTAGCTAACAGTGACATCAATAACCGTTTTACGCTGATGCGGTCAGATAATGCACCCATGAAAGGGGTTAATACCAGTTGCAGAGCGGTTCCTATTGTGGTCATTAACCCTACGCTTACTTCATCCATGTTGAAGAACTCGGATGCATAGATGGGTAGGAAGCTTCTGACGCTGCTGAGCCCGAAGAATATGAGGAACGCGATTGTGAAAATGAATCTCATCTGGGGGTCGCGGAGTATTGCTTTGATGTTCGCCCATATCTTGGTCTTTGCCTTGGAGCGTTCACCTGTTTGAAGAGAACGCCCAGTTATCAACAGTAGCAACGCGTTGGCGACGAGAATAACCGATGAAACATAGAACACGGTCTTGTACCCCATATTCTTTGATAGATAACCACCCAGCACGGGTCCAAGAATACCCCCGATGGAGACACATGTAGACCAGAGACTCATGTTGAACCCCATCTGACGCACAGGACTATGATCGGCTATCAAAGCCCTCGTGGTTGGACCCACCATCACCATAAATGAGCCCATCAAGAACTGGAATAATCCGAAATAGGGTAACAGGTTCTCAAATGTGTATAGGGGTAGCACTGAGCCCATGAATATCAAAGCTAGAATCAACAACCAGATTCTGTTAATCCTATCAGACATGGTACCCCAAAACGCCTCAAAACTTACCAGCCCTATTGCGAATATCGTGGAAAGCACACCCCACTGAGATACGCTGATGCCGAGGCTTCTAACATAGAGGGGCATCATCGGACCATTAACTGAGAGGGCAAGCCCAAGTGCACGCAGAAACACCAGTATGTAGATAGGCAGCAGCTTTTTTATCGAGTCATCCAAGGGTCTGGGCTCCAGATATGATGGCGACGCCCGTGGAGATTTAAAAATATTGGATAGAAAAGATTAGCTGATTAATCTCATCAGGTTCTCGGTAGCGACTCTACCAACTTCTTCCTGTGTAAGACCCTTGACATCCGCAATAAGCTTACAAACAGTGTGAACGCCCTCAGGTTTACTAGAATCAGTCTCAGTTAGCAGATACTCCAGCGGTGTTTCTTTGAGAGCCTTGATAAATCCCACTTCAGCGCTCTGAATAGTCCTAAGCCCTATTGAGAGAAATATCCCGTTATCAACACATCTTCGTGCGTAATCCAAGTCTTTTGAAAAGCCATGTATCGCGATCCCAGTATTGGTGTTCCCGGATCGCTCAAGCAAGTCCAGCATATCCATCTTTGGTGCACGATCATGAACCAACACAGGAAGACTCAGTTCACGGGCTAGCCCAAGCTGGGCATCAAGGGTCTCATATTGAATCTTAGGATCGATAAATGTCTCCTCACGGACCCATTCATGGGTCATTCGCCCCATAAAGTCTAATCCAATCTCGCTGATAGCTACACAGTCCTCGTCTTCAGCTAACCCCAGAAACTCGTTCCGAACGCTATTATTGAACTCGTCTGCGTACCATGGATGAACCCCGATACAAGCCTTGGCTATTGGATGACGATGGGCTGTTTCCAGTGCCTGTTCTGAGCTAGGCAGGTCTATTCCCGCTGTTAATAATAATGTGAATCCCTTTTTTTCGGCATCAATCAGGTCATCATATGTCATATCGCCTAGATGGCAGTGGCTCTCAGAGTACATATAATAGAAAAGGGGGGTTGTGTGTGAAAATGTTTGCTATAGGTGTACGAGGTGGACGCTGCAACTGATGCACGGGTCATATGCACGAGCCATAATCTCCAACGCCTTCACTAGCTCGGCCTCTGGTTTACCGGATAGATTCTCGGCTATTACCCGTGCGTCTTTCTCGATGTTTGCTGCGTTCTGTGCTGTTGGCGTGATGATGTTTGATTTCAGTATCGTACCGTCCTCGTTGAAGGTATAATCATGGTAGAGTAAGCCTCTTGGCGCCTCAACAGCGTTTATGCCCCGGCTAGCATAGACCTCAAACTCTGTGAGAGCTTCCTGCTTCAAGCCATCTGCGAGAAGCTGGTCAATGACCTCTTTCGCCCTATCCACGGAGTGTACCAGTTCTATTGCCTGTGCTATGTTGTTGCTTATGGTGTTTCTCTGCTGCACCTTGTCTCTGTGCTCCTTATAGAGGCTCGCCGCCGTGCCTTCCAGTTTCTTGTTACTTAGAAGAATCCGGGGTAAGCTTCCAACCATGAAGGGCTTTCCCTTGTATGTGCTGTGTTTTGCGTAGCTGTGTCTTACTACTTTCTCGTTTGTCAGTTTCTCATAAGCTGTTTCCGGGTGTACCGTTTGGTCTGAGACCAATACGCTATCTCCAAGGAACCCAAATTTATCACCTGAATCGATTGCCATCAACATGTTCTCTGAGACATTATAAGAGGGCAAATCGAATCCAGCGAGAAGTTTTACGGCTAGCTCGGTTGTCGGTTTTACAGCTTCAAGGCTTTCCTTGATCTCGATTAACTGTTTCTCGGTGGGTACCTTGCTGAATCCCCCTACGCGATCATTCATTCCATGCACATCTCTACCACTCAAGGCGGTGTGGATCATGTTGCCGGTCTTCTTCAGCTCTAAGGCAGCCTTTACGGCGTCCAGATGCTGTGAAGCCATATGGATCGCGTCTGGGAATCCGAGGAAGTCTGGTAGTGCTAGCATGAATACGTGTAGTGCGTGGCTTTCGATCATCTCACCGTGTATCAGTATGTCCCTTAGTGCCTCGGTTTGAGGCGTTACCTTTACTTTGAAGGCGTGTTCGATGGCTCCGATTGATGCTAGACTGTGAGACGCTGTACATATGGCACAGATTCGTCGTGTGATGTCTGGTATTTTCTCGTAGTATACTGATTTGATGGCGTGTTCAAAGAATCTTGGTCCCTCAAAGACGTTGAACTTTACGTCCTCGATTTTCCCATCCTTGAGACTTATCTCTATTCCGCCGTGTCCCTCGACCCTTGTTAGCTCGTCTATTGTTATGTTCTTACTCATCGTCTTCACCTCCAAGGAAATCATCGCTCAGCTCACCGCTGAACACTCGTAACCGGTTCATGATATCCTGCTTCGTGTATCCCTTATCTAGCAGCATTTGATACTCGGCTGCAAAGTTTTCAGCACCCTCAACTGGACCCCTACACCCGATGCAGTCAAGCCCAAGACTTGGGCATCTTGCATCGCATCCTGCCCTGATTAGTGGTCCAAGACATGGTTTCCCCTCTTCAACGATGACACAGGGGTACTCGTTGAGTTTGCACTCGACACATACCGGGTATGAGTAGTATGGGGGGCTGTCTCCGTGGAGTAGTGATGTGATCCCCCGTAGTGTCTCTTCTTTTTCTATTGGGCAACCGGGTATGCTGAACTCAACGTTAACATACTCGGATATTGGCTTGGAGAGTCTCGCATCAAAGAATCCCTCTTCAACACCATAAACATCTTTGAGGCGTTCAGCTAGAGTGGTTTCACCGTTTCTCATTGCCTGTATACAGCCTTCTATGGCGCAGTTACCTAACGCTATGAGTATGTTGCTTCTAGCCCTGATCTCTTTGAGCTTCTTTAAATCGTGTTCAGTTGAAACAGTGCCCTCAACAAAGGCGATATCAATATCGCCCTCCACTTTTCGGCTGCTTCCCTCTTGGAAATCCACTATATCAAATCTGCTCACGAGCTCGAGGAGCTGGTCCTCCATGTTGAGTATCTGGAGCTGGTCTCCTCCGCATCCTGTGAGGCTGAATATTCCTAGTTTTGGCTTCATTAGATCATCCCCTTTGTGTTCATGGCGTCCCAAAGCGTGAAAACGGGACCATCCTTACACACATACTTGATTGATTTACCGGTGCCCACGATACAGTGACCACACTGACCGACACCACAACGCATACGGCGCTCAAGAGTCATGTAAACATCATCAGGCTGGAATCCCATCTTCTCAAGCTCACGTACAGTAAACTTGTACATGATGGGAGGTCCACCGATGAGCGCAACAGAGTTTTTACTCTTTGCATCGAGCATGCTGAAGAGTTTGGTTACCATCCCCTGTGTGCAGCGATCATCTCGTTCACATGAGAGGTCATAGCATACTTTGTCTGATTCATCCTCGTAGCTGAGGTAGAGCTTGACGCCGATCTCGTCACCGTGCCTGAAGTAGTCAAGCATCTCGTCCTTGAAGAGCATCAAATCATAGCATCTGACACCATAGAGGAAACTGATCTCACCGAATCGCTCCCTGTGCTGTAACGCGTATTGGAGTACGCCACGTATGGGCGCTATTCCCAGTCCGCCTGCGACCAAGAGAAGGTCTTTGCCCTCAAGCTCCTCCATTGGGAACCCGTTTCCATAGGGTCCACGTATCCAGATGGTGTTTCCTACGTTCAGGTTGTGAAGCGCCTTTGTGACTCTTCCTGCGTTTCTTATGCAGAGTTCTAGCCCGGGTTCCTCTGATTGTGACGTGCATATACTGATGGGTGCTTCTCCTACGCCCATTACGCCTAGTTTGATGAATTGTCCGGGCATGTAGTGGAAGTTTGATGCGTCGTTTTCGTCTTGGAACCGTAGCTTGATGATTTTCTCGATGTCTGTTATCTGATGCATCTCAGTTATTCTTGCCTTCATTGGTGAAAGCGGATTTGTCTCACTCATACAATATCACCTCGTATTTTCTGTAAAATCTCAACATAATCAATCTCAGCCGGACAGTAAGCACTACAACGACCACAACCAACACAGTTGGTCATATCCTCCTTTAGGCTCCCCTTGCAGTTGACCCTGTTTCTTAGCCGCTCCGCTGATGTAGCCCTGAAGTTATGTCCACCAGCCACCAAGCCATGCTCCTTTAGCATACATGAGTACCATTTTCTTTCACGTTGCCCAGTGTTCAGGTTCAAATCAAGATAGTCTTGGACATCATAACACCTGCATCTTGGACAAACCAGGTTACATGAGCCACAGCTCAGACATTTCTCGCCATACTCCTCCCACACTGGACTATTGTAGCTCATGTCTAGCATGTCTTGAAGCCCTGACATCTCAAGGCTCTTGGTGAAAGATGCTAGCCGCTTCTTTTCTGCTTCCTTGTAGAGAGCTAGATCTTCTTCTGTTACTGTTCTAAACAAGGACTCATGTTGTTGGAGCAGCTTGTACCCCTTTAATGAGCCAACCCGCACAAGATACCTATCACCAATATCATGGAGGAATAACTCGAAGCCATCACGAGCATAATCTGTTCCCGTCGATTTACAGAAACAGTACTCATCTGGCGTACAACTGATTCCAATGATTGTCGTGTTTTCCCTTCTCTCGCTATAGTATTTGTCCGTGAAGGACTCTAGATAGACTTTTGCGAGGAGGTTTAACGCGTTCAAGTCACATGGGTGTACACCAAAGAGCACTAGTGGCTCGTTTACCGCCGGCGTCTCGTTGTATTCTTCGTCTTCCTTATTGAATGTGAATATGGTTTCTTTTGGTGATATGAAGAACTTCTTCGGGGGTATCATCGTGCGGTGATAATCCAAGTCTGCTTCTGAGAGTGTGTCTACTTTTTTGAAGCTGTGAGTGTCTTTGCTTGTTTTTACTGGGGCATATATTGTGCCTGTTTCTCTGAGAGAGTAGCCGAGTTTAGGCAACTCTTCTTTTTTCATAACATGATAAAGTGGTTCCGTCAATCACCCAACCCCTTGAACGTATATACTATATGTATAATAATTATTGTTTCAAAGTGTGTAAATTTATGACAAAAATAGGCAATCGACAGTAAACGAATACCCAGTCTACCTTTATCAGGAACAGTTAATAACGCAAAATACAATCGAATGAGATTCAAGTTAGGGGGAATCAATTATGACTAAAGGTACAGCCCAGATAGTCGAAACCATACAAGAAAGCGGTATTAGAAAAACCAGTCTAGAAACCTCAAAACTACTAGTACTGGGATTCCTCGCAGGAGCATATGTTGGCTTCGGAGCACAGATAGCCACAACAGTCTCAATTGACGCGGCACAATATCTCGGAGTAGGAACATCAAAGGTACTCGTGGGAACCGTGTTTTCCGTTGGACTAATGTTGGTGATACTTGGAGGAGCCGAGTTATTCACAGGTAACTGTTTGATCAGTCTCTCGGTGTTGGGTGGAAAGGTGAAGTTAGCCATGCTTGCTCGTAACTGGAGTATTGTGTATCTGGGTAATTTTCTAGGTTCAGTGCTTCTTGCATACATGATATACCAAGCTGGACTCTATACAATGGCGTCAAACGCGTTGGGAGTAACAGCACTAACCATAGCAAACAGCAAAGTGAACCTAAGCTTCACGCAAGCATTCTTCAGGGGCATCCTATGCAATTGGCTGGTATGTCTGGGGGTATGGCTCGCAACATCAGCAGAGGATACAACAGGCAAGATTCTCGCATGCATTTTCCCGATAATGGCGTTCGTTGGAAGCGGCTACGAGCACAGCGTAGCCAACATGTTCTTTGTGCCCATGGGGATTATGTTAAGAGAGGTGCCTTCAGTTGTTTCCCAGTCTGGGCTAGACATCACTGGCTTGAACTGGGCGGGTTTCGTCTTTAGAAACCTGATACCCGTCACCCTAGGAAACATTGTTGGCGGCTGTTTCTTCGTAGCTACTCTTTACGCCTATGTCTCAAGTAAGAAAAGATACTAGGCTGAATCGAGGACTGCTCTTGCTGTAAGCCTCACCGCTTCAGCGCTACCATACATCGGAGACCAACCAGTAACTTTCAGCCTGTTCATATCAAGCTGCATAATCTTAACATCACCTTTCCAGCCTCGTCCACCATCAACCCCACCAGTGAGCTTAATCTCAGCCGATTCTAGCCCCATCTCGTGTTTCACTGTCTCAGCTATAGCGAGTACGTTGGTTCTGTCCTCTGATCCAATATTGTATATGGCAACAGTCGCATCAGCCCCTACACCATACATGAACCCACTCACACAATCATCAATATACAGATACGATTTAGACTGAGAACCATCCCCAAGCACCTCCAACACATCCGGGCTTGCCTTGAGCTTCTGCACAAAATCATAGATAACCCCATGATTACTCCGTGGACCCACCACATTCGCTAACCTGAATATCGCAGCTCTAAACCCATACATTGAAGCATA
>JAOZIG010000328.1 GCA_026014515.1 Candidatus Bathyarchaeota archaeon
TTGCTAACTACTACTCGTACCTATGCAGCCGACCTCATGAGACCCGAGATACGTGGCTTCGGAATGGGGCTATACATGACTATCGTAGACGAGAGCAGTACCATGGGTGCATTACTAGGTGGCTGGATAAAGGACGCTTTCAGCTTTGGCACTATCTTTGTGATTGGTGCAATCACCGCTGCGCTATGCTTTGTGATTACCCTTCTGGGTGTCCCAGAGCCAAGTAAATTGGAACAGTTGCAGGAAGAACAACGACGAGCCATAGCAAAAGACTAGTGTCCTTAGATAGGCACTAGTCCGAACTTGGATAGGCTCAAAAATATATTCATCAAAATTAAGCCGATGAACCCATAGGTTGCTCCAGTGCGCAGACTTTGACCAAAGCTAAAACGCTGGGTAAAGTCTCGCCACATTTGTCCACCGTCTAGTGGTCCGATGGGTAGCATGTTCATCATGGCTAGGTTGATGGAGACAAAGTACATCCAGTTAAAGAAAATCACCAACACAACGGGCATGCTTCGACCGAAGAATATGAAAACCGGGATCGTTAGAAGCCCTGTAATTAGGTTTATGATGCTGCCCATGGCGTAGATTCGCATACGAGACCAGATGTTTGCGTTCTCCATGTCCTCCTCATCAGGCTCTACTGCTCCACCGAAAGTGATAACCGCAAACATAACAGCCGCTGATTTCACTTTGATCCCCTCAACAACACACATTATCCCGTGTCCAAGCTCATGTGTAAGTATGATTATCCCAGCCGCTAGGAGGAACCAAGGTAGACTGTTTGTACTGATGGTTACGCCGGGTATCAGTGGCTGTACGGGTGATGCCTGCTCAGGGACAAATATGAAGCTCCAGATATTCTTCATGAGAATATATGTGATGAATCCAGCCTGTCCAACGCTTGCGGCGATACCGATGTTTCCCAGTGTTTTCCATCCAGTGGGGTTGATCGCAGCCAATTTATCGATAATAACATTGAGTCTCGTGGACTTGTACAGTGCATATAAGGGAGCTATCTCCCATCCTTTCTCATCTAGCTTGAATTGTTTAGCTAAGAAATAGAAAGCTGTCCACCCGACCAGAATTATACCCAGAGTAGCGGTCTCTTGCGACATATTCCTTGGTAGTGAGGAACCTCAAAATATAAGTAGACCGCAAAGAAACCTGAGAGCCTTGCAGGAAAACCAAGTAAACTACAACGCTGAACACTGGGAGACCCTAGCGAGGCTACGTGAAGAAGCACAACAGATGATGAAGCCACTTGAAGACGCCCATATACGTAGCATAGTATACGGTAGCATTGCACGTGGCGATGTATCAACTACAAGCGACATTGATGTTTATCTTCCTACTCCGCCTTCTCCCACACTAATTACTGCTACACTGGAATCAGCGGGCATACGATACACACATCGAGAAATCGTACAGGCAACCCCAAGCTACGCAGCAAAGGCATACATCTACATAGACGAGCTAAGAGGCTACAGTTTCCCCCTTGTACCACTGAACCCATCAGAGGAGGATTTCACAGGCTTCGCTGGACGAGTAACCTACTCCCAGCTAATGGAAGACATCAGGGTACCCGGTGTCAACAAAGACCTTCTCTTCATAGAACCCAACGAGAAAGGACACACTGAGACCCCCATCAGAGGAATTGAGGGTATAGTGGCGAAGAAACTCGGTGTAGACACTAGAATAGTGCTTCAGCGTCAGCGGACCCTTGAGCGGCGTTCACGAGTAGGTCGAACAGGGGTTTACATTAAACGTGAACTGGCTCCTGAGGAATCAATAGGCGCGGTGTTCAACGATTTAGCTAATAGTGACTCTGCTATTCGTCGTAGATTAAGAAAAAAGGGTTAAAAAAGATTAGTTTAGGTTGTTGAAGCTGCGTACCTCGACTCCACGTGGGATACGTACGCCTTCAGCTACCCTTTCACCAATTATAGTGTCGATGTTTTTCTCGCGGGCAGTATCAATCAAGCGACCAGTAACTATGCCGTCAAATATAACGGTCTTAACCTCAGTTGCATCCTTCAGTTTCTCAACTAGTTCGCTTACGGGGATACGTCCATCCTGTTTACCATCAGTCTTTATGAGGACTGCCTCAAGGGTTCCACGAAGTTCCTTAGTTAGATTAACTATCTCCTCTGAGAACCTTGGTGCTTTTTCCTCTGGCTCAGGCTTTGCTGTCGCTTCCTCTAAGAGGGTCTTTGCGTCTAGCGCTTTCTCTATTTCCTCTGGGCTTAGTTCTTCAACTTCTTTGCCTCTGGGTGCACGTGCAACATAGGTTGGTGGCGCTACCTGCATAAGCTCTTGTAGTATCAGGTCGCCTCCTCTGTCGCCATCTAGGAAAGCTGTAACCTCTTTTCTATTGGTGAGGTTTCTGATGGTCTTGGGGACCTTTACGCCCTCCATTGCGATGACGCCTGTGACGCCGCTCTTGATGAGGTTGTTAACATCTGCTCTGCCTTCAACGATGATAATCTCATCGCTCTTGCTGATATCGGGGGTTGCAGTGAGTCTCTCTCTGCCGTAGTGGACTGCCTTGATCTTCTTGTCCTCTTTCTGGACCTCGTCCAGAAGTTTCTCGATCTCTTGACCGTCCTTAACCACCCAGTCACGCATGAGCTCTTTTGCTCTTTCAACGATCTGTTGACGCTTCTCAACGCGGACATCAGTGATGTTCTCTACGTTTATCTTGGACTCGCATGGACCTACCCTGTCTACTGTCTCCATGGCTGCCGCTATTAACGCGGTCTCGGCACGGTCAAGGCTACTGGGCGCAATAATGACGCCTCGTGTGGTATCCTTGGATGATTTTAGATCAATATCGATCCTGCCGATCTTGCCTGATTTCTGGAGCTCACGTAGCTCAAACTCTTTTGGGAAAAGTCCTTCGGTTTGTCCGAAGATTGCCCCGATCACATCGTGTTTCTCGACAACGCCTTCAATGGTAAAGTTGGCTTTTATGACGTATTTTGCGCCTGCGAATTTCTCTGTGTCTTTCACCTGTGATCATCTCTGTATACACTATCACCCTTACCGCAGGGGTCCCTAGAATCAATTGGGACCTGCCGGGGCGTTCTTCTCTTTACGAAACCCGTTTATCCGTTCCTATGTGAATCAGGAGAACCGCATTCATCCGGGGTTCCCCTACATGTGAGAGTGATGTTGCGTCGTATTGACGCAGTTGGGTTTATCGCCTTGGTGAATAAAAAGGTTCCCGAACACGATTAGCTTTAAATTCACGATGCCTCGTATCAATGAGGCATACACTTGGGCATACGTGTCGCAATCAATGGTTTTGGCCGTACAGGCCGCCTAGCCTTCAGATCCGCCTTCGAGAGAGGGCTTGATATAGAGTTTGTAGCTGTGAACAGGGGTGATCCCGCTAAGCTTGGACACTTGTTGAAGTATGATAGTGTTCATGGGCGTTTCCCGTTTGACGTGGAGATTGGTGAGGACTGTTTCACGGTTGAGGGGCAAGAGGTCAAGGTTCTTTATGAGTCGGAGGCTGAGAAGCTTCCATGGAAGGAGATGGAGGTAGATGTGGTCATCGAGTCCAGTGACCGGTTTAAGGACCGTGAGGGGGCGTCAAAGCATCTTAAGGCTGGAGCGAAGAAGGTGATTATCAGTGCACCCGCAAAGGACCCGGATATTACGGTTGTTTTAGGGGTTAATGATCACCTGTATGATCCTGATAAGCATCATATCATCAGTAACGCTTCCTGTACCACTAACTGTCTTGCTCCTGTAGCCAAGGTATTGAATGATGAGTTTGGCATCATTAATGGTTTCATGTCGACTATTCACGGGTATACCAGTACTCAGATGATACTGGACCGGGCAGCCAAGGATATGAGACGAGCCAGAGCCGCTGCAGTAAACATCATACCCACTAGCACTGGTGCGGCTAAGGCGATCAAGGACGTGATGCCTGAGCTTGATGGTAAGCTTGACGCTATGGCGTTCAGGGTACCTGTTCCTGATGTTAGTTTAATCGACTTAGTGGTGAACCTAGAGAAGGGTACCAGTGTTGATGAGATTAATGCTGCATTCAAACAGGCATCAGAGGGATCGATGAATGGAATACTTGGGTACAGTGATGAGCCGCTAGTCTCAACAGACTACATCAATTGTCCATATAGCTCGATATTTGATAGTCTTGAGACTCGTGTCATGGGTAATATGGTAAAAGTACTCAGCTGGTATGATAACGAGTGGGGATACAGTAGTAGGCTAGGTGATCTAGCTCTACGCCTCTAGCGGGTAATCTCTAGAGCCTTCATTTTTTCAAGATTTTCTGGTTTCTTCTTGAAGTACTCTTCAACTGGTGCTAGCAGCTCGATTACCGCGTTTCCGACACCTTTCTTCAAGTCAAGTGGGTGTAGTTCTCCCTTGGCGTATGTTTGAGCTAGTTCCTCGTAGCTATAGAAACTGATGTCTCCGCCAAATTTGCTTGGACGTTCAATGTGAAGCTCGTTCATGTGTGGGAACACAAGTAACCTCGCGTGGTCCATGACTGGGTTTCCTTCCACGATTTTTTCGGGGCAGAAAGCATCATGGTATTTTTCCTTGATCTCTTTGGCTGAGTCATTAACCCAGATGGCTCCTTTGCCGACGCTTTTACTCATCTTGCCTTTAATGGTCTTGTTGATGTTCTCGTCCTCGTCAAAGCTACCCTCCAAGGAAGTATCCTGTAGACTTGGGAGAAGTGGACCGTGGAGGCATACCGGTGGAGTGTACCCGAGTTTAGGTGCTACCTCACGGGCTAGCATGTGTACTTTTCTCTGGTCCATTCCTGCTGCGGCTACATCTAGTTTCATCTGGAATATGTCGCTGGTTTGGAGTGCTGGGTATAGTGCCCATGCTGATTCTACGTCTACGCTGTCAGCGCTTCTGCCCATGATGGGCATTGCTCGTAGCATACGTTTGAGGCTCGTGGATTTCATTACCCTGACTACTTTTTCCCAGTAGTCTTTGTCGTCTACTAGGTCACTTGTCCATAGGTACTCTACTTTTCCTTCTGGTAGTCCGAGGGCTGTGAAACAGTCCTTGAAGTATTCTCCTGCTGCGCGGATGTTATCCATGTTTCCGCCCATCTTGTTATTTATCCAGCCGTGCCAGTCTGCGAGGAATATGATGAAATGGAATCCTGCTTCAGCGTAATCTTGCATCTTCTTTCCCACGATGAGACCTGTTCCTGCGTGCATCATGCCGCTTGGCTCGAAGCCGACATAGCCTCTTGGGGTCGTCTTTGTTTCTAGTAGGTTTTTGAGTTCATCTCGTGTGATGATCTCTTGTAGGTTCTGTGATACTAGTTTGAAGCGGGTTTCTGTATCCATTTTAATTCGCTAACTCACTAAATCAGAGGCATTCTTTTTAAGGCTATAGGGCAGCGAGACCTGTCCCCGCAGGGTGCAGATTTCAGTTTTCGTTGCGTACACTTTTGTAGGTGATTTGATCCAAAATGAGCCAAAATAGGGCTTCTTTCAATGAAACCAACCCTAAACAATCTGGGATCGGTATACCCCCCCTCCCCCCTTAGGTTGAGGGCTGAGGTGGTCCTGTTTCCTGCAACAAACTTTCAGCCTCACTGAATCGGCGTTCGCCGTACTCGGCTGACCTCTCTCAAATTGCAGTATGTTGGGTCTCAGCCCTCGCCCGTCTGTACCACTAGTGGGTAACCCCGATTCATCGCTTAAAGGATGCTCATCAAAGTCCGTCTTCGTGGCCGCGTCGAGTATCAACGGGCTACTATTGTTGACCTATTCGATGGGTTTATTTCTTCCTATCCGGGTCCAGCCCTTGCCGGATATGTATCGCCACTTGGGTTCAGATGCCTTGTAGAACCGGCTCAGATGGTCTCCTATTAGCTCCGCTGCGTCCATCTCCGCGTAGCGTACATCTATGGTTTTTTTCTTGGGCCAGTCCTGTATCTGTGTGCATTCTGGTGCTACTATGAATATGGTTTTGTCGCCTTGTTTGGTGACTCTGAAGGGGTAGCTTCTGCATACCAGTGGTCGCTGTAAGTGTATTCCACATTGGTTTTCTTCTAGGTGACTGCAGCTTTGGGCTGTATAGGTGTATAGAATGGTCTTGAAGCCGGGGGTCTCTGGGGTTCCGAGTCCGAGGCTTGGTTCGATGTCTTTTTCTGGGAAAAGATGGGTCTCCCATGGGAACAATGATATTCCTTTCCATTCCTCTTGAGCTAGCATTGAGCAGCATTTTCCGCATTTCTCACATGGGAAAGGAGTGACCATAGAGGGGTATGTCGATGATGGGTTTTAAGGTATGAGTTTTTCGATTAGTGGATACAAAAAAATGGTGGGTTAGAGATATTCTCTAAACCAACGCAGAATATGCTGCATTCTTTCCTCACGGTGTTTAGGCTTACCGCTTCTGCTTAGCTCATGGTTCTCATCTGGGAACCTGATTAGCTCCGTGGGTACATTGTTCAGTTTCAGGGCTGTGAACCATTGTTCGCCTTCAGCCATGGGGCATCTGTAGTCCTGCTCACTGTGGATTATCAGACATGGTGTCTTGACGTTTCCAGCGTAGTAGAGTGGGCTGTGTTTCATCTGTTCGATTAGGTCTTCGCCCCAGTAGGTTTTTGCTCCGCTGATGGACTCTGGTTGCATGAAACCGATGTCGCTGACACCGAACTTGCTTATCCAGTTGCATATGCTTCTGCATGTGACTGCTGCCTTGTACCTGTCTGTTTGTCCTATGATCCAGTTAGTGGTGTAGCCTCCATAGCTTCCACCCGTCAACCCGACCCGTTTCTCGTCAATCCATGGGTAACTCTTCAAAGCCTCATCTGTAAAGTCCATGAAATCCTCATAGTCTACCTCACCGTAGTGGCGCATTACACCCTGTGTGTATTCTTCCTCGTAGCCCGCTGAGCCTCTTGGGTTCGTGTAGATTACTGCGTAGCCTTCTGCTGCTAGTAGC
This sequence comes from Candidatus Bathyarchaeota archaeon, assembly GCA_026014515.1. GTDB lineage: Archaea > Thermoproteota > Bathyarchaeia > TCS64 > TCS64 > RBG-16-57-9. The sequence continues at coordinate 6,961 of JAOZIG010000328.1, forward strand.
TGGAACTCTTGGAATATGCCTTCACCGTAGACTCCTCTTGGTCCCCCGTGCATCTCTAAGACACATGGATAGTTTTCGCCTTCTTTCCACTCGACTGGTTTTATTATCCAGCCGTCAACGGTTCTGCCTAGGCGGTTCTTGAAGGTGAAGTGCTCTGAGGGCATCAAGGTGAGCTTGTCTAGCAGTTTCTTGTTGAAGCTACTAAGCTTCTTCTCATCTTCACCAAGTAGATAGAGTTCGCATGGTTCAAGTGAGGTCA
>JAOZIG010000295.1 GCA_026014515.1 Candidatus Bathyarchaeota archaeon
GATCTGGTGGAAAGCACAGAAGATGATGAAAGCCTCTTATTGATATTCAAGGACTCTGGCATCAAGATATTAACACAAGACAATGACCTCGTTGAGATATTCAAAAAAAGCTACAGACTGGAAAGAAAGCTCGAAGAGTGGGGATACAATATAATCCACTGTACCGAGTCAGAAGCACAGGAAAACCTAACTTCTGGAAGTTTTGAAGCTACAATGTATCTACCAAAAGTGGATAAAACACAGGTACTCGATATAGCAAAACAAAAAACCGTCTTAACGCCAAAAGCAACAAGACACAGATTACCGGCGCGTCCAGTTGCTGTGAACGCACCACTCAGCTTACTCCGAGACAATGAGATTACAATAACGGATGCAAACAAACGGTTACATGATTTGCTAAAGGATAAGAAGCTAAATCGATATGATCCTGGTACCCAGTGGATGGGTAGAACATATGATGAGGCTTTGTACGTTTTCTCAGATCCTTAGATAACGTTTGAGTTCATGCTCAGTGTAACCAATCTCACGGAGCTTTTTCGGTATCTCTTCTTTCGCAAGTCCGCTATCTGATAACATCTGAACGAGATCCTGGATAGACTCGTTGGGCTCCCATGGATAAAGTATCCACTGGTCAACGACCTCTGCAAAGTAATCAGGCTTGTATTTACTCCAAGGCTTATGATGGAGAGTAGCAACCTTCACGACTTCTGCGCCCATATCCTTCGTATATTCCTTTGCAGCCAGTAGACTATGACCACTATCCGAGACATCATCAACCACTAGAACCTTGAGTCCCTTTATCTGGGCATTCAATGGAAAGAGTACTTGAGGTTCTTTCATCTTCTCATTTACGCTACTGTAGTAAATGATCTGTATGCTGGCGAGTTTTCTGATGCTTAGCTGGTCGCTGATGATGCGTGCAGGGTCAAACCCACCTCTGCTTATGGCGATCATGATGTCTGGGGTGAACCCGTCTTCCTTGATCTTGTCTGCTGTTTTCTCAGCGAGTCTTTGTACATCATCCCATGTCAGGTAAAGGAACTTGAGTTCTCCCATGTTGGACACCTTGATAGTTAACAACATGAGTCTCATTTTAAATAAAGCGCTTACGGTCTAAACCCATTATGGTCAATGAAAACCTCGGTCAATGGTTGACTAAAGAGATCAAACAGTATATTGCTGGGCCAGAAAACACCATGGAGAAATGGGATAATGAACCTGCTTGGGGTGAACCCATAATCGGTTTTAGCAGTGGAGCCGATCCCCTCTACGAGTTCTATAAACAGGACATTGGTGACTTCTACATTCTACCCCATGAATACATGAAACACAAGTACAATCGGGAATTCGAGCCTGAAAAAATAACAGTAGTAAGCTGGATACTTCCCCAGACCGAGGCAACAAAAAAAGACCATAGAAAAGAAACTCATTTCCCCAGTGAAAGATGGGCTAGATCACGAATATATGGTGAAAAAGTCAACGTCAAACTCAGAGACCATATCGTAGAACAATTAGAGGCGAATGGAATTGACGCTGTTGCCCCAATGAATAGCTCCATCTGGAAAGGAGCAACCTCAGAGAAATATGGCTATGCATCCACTTGGAGTGAAAGACATGCAGCATACGCGGCTGGATTAGGCACTTTTAGCCTCACTGATGCATTGATAACACCTATTGGGATGGCTATGAGAACTGGAAGTGTTGTGCTCAACGCTGTTATCCCGCCATCCCCAAGAATATACAAGAGTCACACAGAAAACTGTCTATTCCTAGCGGAAGGAACATGTGGAAAATGTATTGAACGCTGCCCAATAGGCGCAATAACCAAGGATGGACACAACAAGGCACTCTGCAGAGCATATGTCAACATGACACGACAATATGTCAAACGCCATTATGGGTTTGAGGGCTATGGCTGTGGCTTCTGTCAGACAAATGTACCATGCGAATCAAAAATACCTGAAAAAACAAGAAAATAGGAAAGACTACTGCGTAGTCTCTGTTACAGTGCCGCTTTGGTCAACTGTGCCACTCCAAGTGAACCCTGATGTGTGTTCAACTTCAAAGCTGTAAGTTGGTTTCCAGACAACTGGGTAACTGATAGTGATTGTCCATCCGTCACCGCTATACTCGATGGTTGATGCACCAACTAGGTTTTCTGGTGTTAAGTTTGCGATACTCCAATCTGGTGTCAACTCTAGTGACTCTGCCTCAGTGTACTCCTCGCGAAGATACGTTATTACTATGTCAAAGGCTTCTTCCATTGAGAGTATCCCATCGTTTGCCTCATCAACTTGAGTGAACTCATCCCAAGTATCGTCAATCACCGCACTACGAACCTCTCCACTACTCACTACCACTCTAGCTGTGTGATCTGTGATTACCTGAGCCAATATCTCACCTGTTCTATCACCATAACCGGGCTGAGCGCAGCTAAAACTGATGGTAACAAAGTATTGAACAGGATAGCTCTCAGCGATAGCTGTATCAATTATATTCATGCTTCCCTCAATACCATCAAAGCTGAAGGTAGGAGCCGCCATCAACCAGTCAAGAGCTAACTGCTCTGCCTCCTCAAGACTTGTATCAACTGGCTGTAATGTCTCTGTTAGTTCATCAAAAACATCATCTGTCACAGCGTGGATGACTTCCCCGTTGCTGACCATTATGACCATTGTGTGCTCGGTTATTACCTGAGCTAGTATCTGGTCTGTACGATCACCATAACCCGCATGTCTTGACTCAAACCCGAGGGTCACAGACCAAGTATTGGGCATCCTAATAGTATCTACACCAATCAGTTCTATTGTATCTTCAATGCCGTCAAAACTGAATGTAGGTGATCCCTTGAGGTAATCCGTGGCGATTATGATTGCTTGTTCTTCACTAAATTCAACTGTTGGGGCGTTTAACCCAGCGTATAATGTCAGAGCTGGGAATAGACTCACCAGCGCTAACGCGATTATCATATTTACTGTCTTACTCATATCTATTCACATACTGAACAATACATGCATGGGTATAATTCCAGTGTTTAGAACACCTGTTTCAGGACATAGAACAATGTTTTGGGGGAAAACACATAAGACTCTCAGACGCCTACCATCACAAAAGGAGCCAAAGTCATGACCCTAGCGCTTTTCGTCGGAAGATTTCAACCATTTCACTATGGACACCAGTACGCCATCGAGACAATACTTACTGAATGCGATAACCTTGTGGTAGTTGTAGGTAGCGCCCAGATGAGCCACCAACACGACAACCCTTTCACAGCTGGGGAGCGTATCGAGATGATCCGGGCAGCTCTCAACGCTGCCAATATACCCACTGACCGATACATGATCATCCCAATTCCAGACGCAAACGCCCATAGGGTGTGGGTAAGCGCAGTAGAAAGCCAGATACCACGCTTTGACATCGTATACAGCAATCAGAGCCTCACAAAACGACTGCTAGTTGAGGCTGGATACGAGGTACGACCAATTGACTTGTACCAGCGAGGTAAGTTCGAGGCATCTGAGATACGACGCAGGATACTTGAAGGTGAAGACTGGAGTGAGTTAGTGCCTCTGGAGGTTCATCGTATTGTTCAGGAGATTGATGGTGAGAATAGGATCAGGGACTTGGCTGTATCAGATTCAGTAAACCACGAGAATGATAATCATGGAATACCTTAAACTAAGCCCCGAACTTCAGACACGTTTCCCCGGATTAGACGCTCAGATTGTTAGATTCCACGACATCACTGTAAAACGAGAAGATCCGGTCCTTGAAGAATACAAGCTTGAGGTCTTCAAGGAGACGCAAGAGAAGTGGGAAGTTGAAAAACTTAGGGACGACCCAGAGTTTAGAGCCTACAGGGACTTTTTCTGGAAGCTAGGAATAGACCCCACAAAGAACAGACCTGCAGCAGAAGCTCTCATCAGAAGGGTTCTAAGAGATAAACCCATACCCAAAATCAATACATGGGTTGATGCCTACAACCTTGTCTCTATCAATACAGCGATCCCCATTGCGAGTTTTGATATTGATCTCGTTGATGGTACACCTCTTATGCGAGAAGCAAAACCCGGGGAAGAGTTCCTTGGTATAGGAATGGATAAACCAGTAACTTTGACCGGTGGAGAAGCTGTAATACAGGACAATGAACGCCTGATTGCCATCTACCCATACCGTGACGCTGACTATAGCAAGGTGAATAAAAACACCAAAAACGTGCTGATGCTCATGTGTGGCGCCCCCGGGATAACAAAGAAAAAACTCAACGAAGCCGCTGATCTAGCAAAACTGGTTCTCCCAAGGTTCTGCGGGGGAACAGTCGACTAAACCATGATCCAGATAGACGGTTCAATGATGGAAGGCGGAGGACAACTCCTCCGCATGGCTACCAGCTACAGCGCAATATTAGGAGAACCTATAACCGTCTATAACATTCGGGCTAAACGCCGAGACCCCGGATTAAAACCTCAACATCTTACCACTCTAAGAACCGCTGCAGAGATTACAAACGCGGAGACTAGTGGCGCTGAAATTGGTTCACAAGAGATCACATTTACCCCTGAAAAGATTCGTGGTGGAGAATACGATATCAATATTGGTACTGCTGGAAGCATAAGCCTACTTCTCCAATGTATCAACCCGATACTCTGGTATTCTGACAAACCATCAAAATTAACAATCAAAGGAGGAACCGCTGTAAACTGGTCACCACCAATTACCTTCCTGCAACAAGTCGTCTACAAAGCATTCCATTCAATGGGAGTAAACACATCAATCAACGTCAAACGACACGGCTTCTACCCCAAAGGAGGCGGAGAAGTCACTCAAACTACACATCCGGTTAAAAGTCTTCAACCATTACGCCCCAAGGAACCAGATATCAAGAAAATCAATGGAATATCATTATGCGGAGCCTTACCAGAACACGTTGCAGTAAGACAAGCAAACTCCGCCAAGAAACACCTAAACCAGATACGACAAAAGACCAGCATCAAACCAATAGTAGCTGATCCACCGCCTTTAAGCCCCGGTAGCTTCGTTGTCTTATGGTGCGAGGGTTCAGATGTCTATATTGGGGTTGATAGTCTTGGTGCTCGCGGTAAACCCTCTGAGGTGGTAGGTACGGAAGCTGCCTCAAAACTGGTAAATGATCTTCGCACAGGTTCGCATGTGGATAAAAACACTACAGATCACTTGATCTTGCCTGCAAGTTTAGCAGAGGGTGGATCCATGTTCAGAACAAGTGAAATAACCTTCCACACTCTTACAGCTATTAAAATAGCAGAGACCTTCACAGATGCCAAGTTCAAGGTATCTGGAAGAATGGGGGAACCCGGAACCATCTGGATTAAGGGAATAGGATACAGGCGAAACTAAGATGCGTATACTGGAATACAGTCGAGGAAGAATAATCATCGAAGGTGATCCAGTCTACCTAGATCAACTTGAGCCCATGAACAGCTTCCCCGCACACATGTATAATCGAATAATCGAACACTTAGACTCCAGCAGAGAACCCTACCGGGACCGAGCAGGAGTATTCCTCAAAACCTCTAAACTGGAAACCACCTTCAAGCTCAGAGACTATCAAATTGACGCGCTAAAATACTGGACAAAAGCAGACTGTAGAGGAATCGTGGTACTACCAACAGGTTCCGGTAAAACAGTGTTGGCAGTGAAAGCTATAGAGGAGCAACAATGTTCTACGCTAGTTGTGGTTCCTACTATAGTCTTGGTTGAGCAGTGGAGACAGGTACTTCAACAGGCATTCAATACGCCAGTAGGAGCATTAGGTGGCGGACAAGAAGATATTGAGCCTATAACTGTGAGTACCTATGATAGTGCTCGGCTTAGGGCTCATAAACTTGGTAACGTATTCAAACTCATCATCTTTGACGAGGTACATCACCTTACATCTCCAAGCAACCGACGCATCGCAGAACGATACTTAGCGCCAAAACGACTTGGATTAACTGCAACCCTCCAGAAAGCCGAGGCACCACTGATGATCCTAGAGGAACTGGTAGGTCCAACCGTCTATGAGCTTGGAGTTACTGATCTCGCGGGCTCTCATCTCGCTGATTTCACAGTAAAAACCATCAGATTACCATTGTCAGGCGCTGAACAATACGAGTATAACCGTCAATATGACATATACAGAGACTATCTCAAAAGCCGCAACATACAGATTAGAAGCCCACGCGACTACCTTAACTTTGTAAAACGTAGCGGAAGAGACCCAGAGGCAAGACGAGCCTTAACCGCTAGAAACGCAGCCATGGATATAGCTCTGAATAGCAGTAGTAAGATAGCGTACTTGAAACAGCTTCTCAAATCAAATCCAACAGAGAAAACCCTCATCTTCACAAGTCACAACAAGCTAGTCTATACCCTCAGCAAGGAGTTACTTGTTCCCGCTATCACTCATCAGACGCCTCAAGAGGAACGAGAAGAGATACTTAGCAGATTTCATAGCGGAGACTATAAGCGCGTATTGACAAGCCGTGTTCTCGATGAGGGTGTCGACGTACCTGATGCATCAATGGCTGTGATATTAAGCGGATCAGGCAGCAACAGACAGTTCGTTCAACGATTAGGAAGAATACTGCGTCCATCGCCGGGAAAAGAAGCTATACTATTCGAGTTGGTAAGCGCTGGCACCGCCGAGGTTTATATGAGTCACAGGAGGAAGCAACGATGAATCTCCCCTTTGAACATATACGGATGTTCCGCAGAAGCGGCGTCATTAAACCGACTTTCATTCGAGAACCCCTTGGAATCTTGGATACTCTCATTGCTGTTTTCAAGGATCATTTAGATAAGAAACGGGGGGCCCTCAACGAGACTCTCAGTGACTGTGAACATCTAGGCTACGACTTTAGGATGGTCAGAGGAATAGCATCAGTGCTAGAAGCAAGGTCAGTATTTCAATCCAGAAGCAGCATGCCTCCTCTGGAAGCACGAAGACAAGCATTCAGTGAAGCAGCCTCAACTGTTGTAGCTTCAACAGATGAACGATTTACAGTGCTTGAAGCAGTTGCAAAGAGAAATGGCATATCCGTTGCTGAGCTTGATGATAGTTTATACGCTGATCTGGATGATGAACAGTACCTAGTAAGCTTCAGGGAGATAAACGCAGAGGACTTGATGAAGCAATACAACTACGCGAATATGATAGCTTTACTCGCTTATAGTCTCCGACTAGAACTG
>JAOZIG010000523.1 GCA_026014515.1 Candidatus Bathyarchaeota archaeon
AGGCACCAGAACTCGCACACGTTGACCTTATGATCGGAAACAAAGACGGTCCTGTAGGTCAGGCATTCGCAAATGGTCTAACACAGCTGTCAGCTGGTCACACACCCCTGCTCTCAGTCATCCGTCCAAACCTTCCTACGAAACCTGCAACACTTATCGTGCCAAAGGTAACAGTAAAGAATATGGACCAGGCTTCACAGATATTCGGTCCTGCACAGGCTGCTGTTGCAAAGGCTGTTGCAGATGCTCTTGAAGAAGGAGCATTCGGTGACCTTGATCTTGATGATATTGTTGTTGTGGCAAGTGTTTTCATCCACCCTGAAGCAAAGGATTACAACAGGATATACAGATACAACTACGGAGCTACAAAATTGGCAGTAAAGCGCGCAGTGGATGGCTTCCCTGACCTTGACACAGTACTTAAGGAGAAGGACAGGATGGGTCACGCTATCATGGGATTCAAGGTATCCAGACTCTGGAACCCACCATACCTCCAGGTTGCACTTGACAACCCTAACCTTCCTGTAATTCTGGACATCGTCAGACAGATACCAAAGAGTGATCACGTTATCCTCGAAGCAGGTACACCTCTTATCAAGCGCTATGGTACAGATGTTATCGGAAAACTCAGGGAAGTTCGTCCGGATGCATTCATAGTTGCTGACCTCAAGACCCTTGATACAGGAAATCTCGAGGCTCGTATGGTTGCAGATGCAACAGCAGATGCAATTGTAGTCTCAGCACTGGCACCAGTAGCAACCCTTAACAAGGCAATCGAGGAAGCACACAAGACCGGTATATATGCTGTCATGGACACACTCAATTGTGATGATCCTGTAGCTGTACTCAAGCAGCTTGATGTACTGCCTGATGTAGTTGAACTGCACCGTGGTATTGACATCGAGGGCACTGCACACGCATGGGGCAGCATCGAGGATATCAAGGCACTCTCACCAAAGATCCTGGTGGCAGTAGCTGGTGGTGTACGTATCGATACTATGCCTGATGCACTTGCAGCAGGTGCTGACG
>JAOZIG010000184.1 GCA_026014515.1 Candidatus Bathyarchaeota archaeon
CGAAGTCTCTCCATGATGTACCGCCGAAAGCATTGAACTGGCAGTGTGTGAGGTAAACTGACTCATGCCTCTTTGCATTTCTCTTTGTCTCTGCCCATTCAACATCTGTGTTTGGCTTTGCCTTGACACTCTTTGGTATTTTTAGTGAGTCCCTTGTAATCTCCCAGCATCCCGGGTGACCGAGGTTGTTTGCGTGCAGGTGCACAGGCATAGGGATTCCGAGCTTTTCGTTCAGTTCAGACAGGCTCTTTATCATATCTTCAGGTGTGACATCAAAGTGAATGTTTGCCTGGTCAAGAGCTCCAACATTCTCTCCCCATCCCCAGTTCTCTACTCCACCAGGGTTGACACATTTTATACCATAGGTCTTGTGTGTCTTCATCATCCATGAGATATATGCTGCAGCCTTGTCGACATCTCCTTCCTTGAGATATCTCATGAGGAACCAGTTGTTACCCAGTACAAGGTATCCGCCCATATCCAGCATAGGTGTTGAACGCATTTCCTCGTGTGTGTGGCGTGCTTCCATTGGTGGGACAGCTGCCTCAAAAACAGTTGTGTATCCCATTTTGGAGTACTCGTATCCTCCAAGGTAAACTGAAGGTACAGTGTATCCTGTTCCTGAATGTGTGAGTGGTGTTCTCTTCTGATAGTGCTTGTAGTGGTCCTCTGGCCTCATCATCCTACCAGTATTGACCTTTGCTCCTGCTACGTGGGAGTGTGAGTCAACACCACCGGGCATAACGGTCTTGCCCTTTGCATCAATTTCCTTCACATCTTTCATGTCTGCGCCGGAAAGCTGAGTTACAACTTTTCCGTCTTTGATGAAGATGTCCATAATTTCCCCGTTGATCTCATTGAGGGGATCGTAAACGTAACCGTTCTTGATTGCAATAGTTCCTGCCATTTTTATTCCTCCCTTCTCTCAAGTGTGATGGCACTTACCGGGCAGATCATAGCACATGCACCGTCTGAACCACAGAGATCCTGGTTAACTACCTTTGCCACACCATTCCTTACTTC
>JAOZIG010000208.1 GCA_026014515.1 Candidatus Bathyarchaeota archaeon
GCATCCTCGTCCAACAGGGCAGTGCCAAGGTTGATGAGGGGCAAAACGCTACCATACGTATACGCTTCATCCTCCAATGTAAGGGAGAGTGCATATCGGTAGATGGGCACAACCTCTTCTTGGGTTGTTGATAGTGCTGTGGCGAGATTGCTCGCTGCAACTGCGCTGCTGCAGTCAAACGAGAAAGCTGCACAAGCCAGTGCTTCCTTGAATGGTTGGGAATCTCCATAGAGTATGGCCATGGCAACCAATTCTGAGGATATTGGATGCCCAGAACTTCCTGAGAAATTGGGTTCAGATGGTAGTAACCTGTTCAGTTCAGCACGGTCGTATGGACCCATGCTCTGTAGAGCTTTCTGGTAGCAAAGAGAGGCTTGCTGTAGAATACTGGGTAGGTCGTAGGCCTTGGCTACCAATAGAGACGGATCATGCTCCTGTGTGACAGCTTGCTTTCTGTCTTGTTCGACCTCCATGATTGCCTGTTGCATCGCATCTGTTTCTTCCTTGCTGGGAGGAGAGACGGGAACAGGTAGGGGAGAGAAGGAAGGTGGTAGCATTATTTCAGGAACGGTATAGGCAACTGGTTGTAGCTCATAGGTGCTCCCCATGGAGTGCTCCATAACCTTTTCTTCGACTATCTTCGATGTCTGGTATTCAATAACCCTCGAGGTAACAGCATCAAGAGAAGCCACACATCCGGTGAAGAGTAGTGACAGCACCACAAGCATGAAACATGCAAAACGTACCAAAGAAAACCGTTTCCTATCCATACGGTTCCTCCCATACTTTGTCTGTTAAAGATCTACAAGTAACTCTCTCTATCCAATAAAAATGTAACAGAGGAATTGAGAATGCTCAACTGAAATTGATTTGATACTAGCTTCGACATAAGGATGAGAGGTTCAAGTGAGCGTACTGTATGCCGCGTATAAAATCAGAGAAAAGCAAGTGAACTTCATGGGTGTTTATTCTTGACAGCTCAAAAAAACGAGACTAAGCTGTCTAAAATGTAACCGGTTACAT
>JAOZIG010000081.1 GCA_026014515.1 Candidatus Bathyarchaeota archaeon
AATGACTCTTACCGCCTATTGATGGCACGAATATCATCGCAGTAGGACAAACATGAGTCATGAACTGGGCATCATGTCCTGCTCCGCTATGCATGCGTTTGTAGCTGTATCCCAGTTGTCTGGTTTTTCCCTCAACCAAGTTAACCATGTTTGGGTCAAATCTAACTGGTTTCGCGTCCACAGTCTGTTTGAGAGTGTATTCTAGTCTGTGTTTCTCCGCTGTTTCACTTATCAGCTTCTCTAATATTGGTTGGCCCTCCTCGTATAGCTCTCGTCGGTATTGTCTAAAGTCTACTGTGAAGAAGGTGTGTTCTGGTACCACGTTCCTGATATCAGGCTCTGCGTGAAGCCTACCCATGGTGGCTACGCTGCCTTCGCCCAGCCGTTCAGCGAGTTCCCTGAGTCCCATGCATGTTTCTGCTGTTGCCAGTAACGCGTCATGTCTATGGGTTAGTGGTGTGGTTCCCGCGTGGTTTGCTTCCCCGGTATATGTGGCGTCCCACCATGCCATGCCTTGGATGCCTTCAACTACCCCTACCTCTATGCCTTCGCTGTCCAGTATCGGACCCTGTTCCACATGGAGTTCAAGATAACTACCGGACTCTATGGTATCGTTTCCAAGGTAGCCTATCCGCTCTAATTCATCTTTTACCGTGGTCCCGTTGTCGTCTATTGCTTTCCACGCTTCCTCCACTGGTAATTCCCCGGTGGCTACCATGCTTCCCATCATATCTGGCTGGAATCTTGCTCCTTCCTCATTGGTAAAGGCGGCTACCGTGACTGGGTGTTTTGTTTCGATGTCCAGTGTGTTCAGTTGTCTGATGGTTTCAAGGGCCCCTAGTACTCCGAGGGCGCCGTCATATATTCCAGCGTTTTTCACTGTGTCTATGTGGCTGCCTAGGACTACTGGAGGATGTTTTTCTGTTCCCTGTCTGGTTCCGTATATGTTGCCAATATTATCGATCTTTACTTCCAGTGATTCTTCTTCAAGCCATTCGAGGAAGACAATCTGTGTATTGC
>JAOZIG010000128.1 GCA_026014515.1 Candidatus Bathyarchaeota archaeon
GGTGGAAGAACTTGACGGTGGTACCCTCTACCCCTATGTACAATGGAACCGACGCCCTTACAGCACGTAGCTGTAAGGGCATCTGTTACTTGTTAATAGGAATCCTTATGACTATTCGAAATACCGTCGTTGAGACGCTTTACTCGAAGCGCGGAAAAGAGCATTTCTCTAGCAATAGCGAGAGAAACCATCTTGGAAGGCTCGTGCTTAAGTCAAATAACATGACCGAACGTACTTACGATTGTAAGGTTAGTAAGGCATGTGTTTCCATGACAGTGACTTCCAGATATGACGGAGGTTTTTACACCAACGAATTCTGTGAATACACTGATGGCTTTCGCGACCCGCAAGTACTTGTTACTACGGATAGATCGGCACTTGAAAGAAAAGCTCACCATAAGTTTTTAAACGAACTTACGGACGTTAAACTTTCAGTCGGTCAGATTTACGCTGAACGTCGAAAGACTATAGCTTTAATCACAAATCGCGTTGGCTCTTTATATAGAGCCTATAGGTCGTTAAGAAGAGGGAGAAACCCTTTTAATGGAAACAGACGTTCTGACCCTAAGCGTGCTCCTGAGCTTTGGCTCGAGTACACTTATGGATGGGTACCTCTTGTTCAAGACGTGTATGATGCTCTAGAATTCGATAAGAATAATAGGCCTCACGCACGTATTCGCAAGGAAGTCAAGGACCGCCTTTCGGTGGAAGAACTTGACGGTGGTACCCTCTACCCCTATGTACAATGGAACCGACGCAATACTTTACAGTGCACTCGCACGTATAGTCTTGGTGCCGAAATCATTGTTACAGATCCAGGCTGGGCTTTCTTAAATCAATTTGATATAAGTAACCCGGCTGCCCTTGCTTGGGAGCTCCTACCATATAGCTTTGTTGTCGACTGGTTCATTCCAGTTGGCGATTGGCTACGTGTTATGAACGCCACAGCAGGTATCACTTTTAAGAATCCATACCAGACCTGTGATTAAAGCTATAGTCTTTCAGTCGGTCAGATTTAC
>JAOZIG010000468.1 GCA_026014515.1 Candidatus Bathyarchaeota archaeon
GTTCAGCAGCCCCTCACGGTATAAGCCAAGGAAAAAAGAGTACTTTGACGAGATAGCTGAAAAGATAAGAAAAGAGATTGAGGCTACCTGAGATACTCAGTGTAAGGCCATGAGGTTATACAGCCATCAAGATACTTTGCCTTCTCAAAGCCGAGGCCTGTAAGCATACGTTGTGAGATATATGCGCGTACCCCGATGACGCAGTAAGTGATAATCTCTTTGTCCTGTGGTAGTTCGTTGTGTCTTGTCTTGATCTCATCCAGTGGCATGTTCATTACTCGTTTGTCCTTGAAGCCCCCTGCCTCAAACTCGTCCTTGCGTCTGATGTCCAGTAGGATGAAATCCTCGTCGCTGTCCAGCTTAGCCTTCAACTCGATGGGAGATACCCCGAACGCGATTCCCTGAATCTTGTTCCTGATCACGTTAGCACTGTGCTGTATCGCGTCAATTGCCGTACTATAAGCCGGCGCGTATCCGAGGTCTAGGTCAGCGATTCCTTTTACGTTGGAGCCGAACTTGATAGCTGTAGCGGCCACATCAATGCGTTTTACTCCATCGCCTTCACCGAGCACCTGACAGCCTAAGAGTTTGCAGGATTTTCTGTCCGCGATGAGCTTGATGATTGTATACTTGGCTCCCGGAATATAGCTACTGTAATCGTAGCGTGGAGTGATAGTAGTCACAGTATCGTATCCTAGGCTCTTCGCCTTCTTCTCGGTGAGCCCCGTTGTTCCACAGTTATAATCGAGTACCTTGAAGACCGCGGTTCCACCTACCCCGGGAAACTTCATCTCCATCCCATGGATATTATCAGCGATAACCCGTCCATGCTTGTTAGCGGTGCTTCCGAGGGGAGCGAACATCTTCTCACCCGTCAATATGTTTGTACACTCGACACAGTCACCGCCAGCGTAGATATCGGGGTCACTGGTCTGAAGATACTCGTTAACCGCGATTGCCCTTGTAGAACCAATCTCTAAACCAGCTTCTACGGCAAGCTCAGTATTCGGACGTACACCAATCGCCAAGATCACCATATCAGCTTCAACGATTCGTCCATCAGCGGTCTCGACGCCGACAGCGTTACCGTGCCCATCGTCCAGTATCCTGGCTGCGGGGCTGCCTTTGACTATCTCGACACCCTTGGATACTAGATAATTTTCTAGTAGCTGTGCCATCTCCTCATCAAGCAGATTGGGTACAAGGGTTGGCATCATCTCTAGCACTGATGTTTTACAGCCCCTCGCAACAAAAGCGCCACAAGTTTCCATACCGATGAGCCCCCCACCTACTACGGCCACCTTGCTGCAGCCTAGGTTCACGGCGGTCTTGATGGCTTCTGCGTGATGAGGGTTATAGAGCCTATGTACGCCATTGAGTTCTGTACCCTCCATCCGAGGCACGAAGGGGCTTGCTCCCGTGGCTAACACTAGTTTATCGTAGGGTAGGTCTCTTGTCTCGCCTGTTCGTAGGTCTTTTACTGTTACTGTCTTGGCTTTCCTGTTGATCTTCAGTGCTTCTGTCTGGTCAAAGACCGTGAATCCCTTCTGGTCTCTGAAATACTCGGCGTCTCTTATGGTGGCTCCGCCTAGAAGCTCGTCATATTCTGTGATTATGTCTTCAATATAGTAAGGCATACCGCAGCCTGCATAGCTCAGTAGGTCTTGTCGCTCGATTACTGTAATCTCTGCATCTGGATCGAGCCTTCTGAGTCTAGCAGCGGTTTTTGGTCCAGCCGCTACGCCTCCAATAATTAGAACCTTGATTGCCATAATTCAAAATGTATGCTAGAGTATTATAAAATGTGACAAAATTATTACAGAATTGAGAAGAAACTTCTCAATCTGTCTTCCATCGGCTTCCCCATAGCATACGTGTTATGCTCCACGCCTTCAAATAACTCAAGGGTCACCTCGGCACCTGCTTTTCTCAATGAGGATGCTAGTGGTATGGCGTTGGTCTCTGCTGGTATGTTCTCGTCTTTGGCTCCATGATAGATTATGGTTCGTGGTAGTGGTGTTCCTTTTGCTAGTTTCTGGAGCCTCGGCATGGGGTCATAGGGCTGTATTTTTTTGATGGCTTCTTCATCAGAGGTATCCTCGGGTAAGCCGTAGGCTTTGAGGCATACGTCCTTGAATTTCTGTTCACGGATCGTGGCGGAGAGGTTAGCAACTGCCTGCATCACTGCTACCTGTTTTACTCGTCCAGCGAATGGTCCGAGGATAGAGTTCCATATCAATGCGCCTCCTAGTCCACCCCCCATGAAGCCTAATCGGCTCATATCAAGCCCCTCCACCGCGTCTAGGTGTTTTAACAGGGCTGCGTTGGCGTCTACGGCACAATTGTTGCCCCAGTGGTCGCCACAGGCGTGGCTTCCTGCTATAACTGCTCCTGAGTCAGCCATTACTGCTCGTAGGTAGGCGGTTTTTGATGGTGTGTCCAGCCAGTCTGATTCTCCTTCTCTGATGTATCCGCGTGCTCCGTGGTGGTGTATGACTACTGGTGCGGGTTTCGCTGGGTCGTATCCGGGTGGTGTCCAGATATAGCACCATTCGCCTCCCGCTTTGAAGTAATGTTTCTGCTCTCCTTTCTCAAGCTTCATAATAATCAATATGATCTAGGGTTAGTGAAGGTTAAAACAATATTCCAGTAAACGGGTTTTGAGAGTCATATCATAGTATCTTTTAACACAGCACCGCAACACAATAGGGTATGAAAAAACAGGACGCTGGAATTGTTTCTCTCACCCTCGCGTTATGTACTGCAGCGACCGGTCCACAGTTTGTAGCGTTAAGCCTTCTTATGATTGACATCAGCGAGACCCTCGGTACGCCTATAACGGTGATGGGACAGCTGAACACTGTTTTCAGCGTCATTGCGATTATTATGAGCCTCGCTATGGGGGTTCTTACAGTCAGGTTCCAGCCGAAGAAACTGCTTCAGACAGGGATCGTGACCTTGTTTGTGGGTGTGGTCTTGGCTGCGGTGAGTCCTAATTATGTGACTATGATGGTGTCGTATGTGCTGTATGGGGTAGGTCTTAGCTTGGTGATTCCCATCGCTAACTTGCTTATCGTCCTGTTTCCACCTGAGCAGAGAACCAGTATAATGGGGCGGGTTTACTCTGGTAGAAGCCTCACCAGCATCATCGCTACCCCGGTTATCGGTTTCCTTACGGCTGCGTTTGGGTGGCGGATGGGTTTCGTGGGCTTTGGCTTACCTCTGATCGCTTTAACTGGTTTACTTGTGGTGTTAAAGATACCCAAACAGCCAAAACAAGAGCAGAAAGAGGATATAACAAAGGGCTTCAAGGAGATCAAAGCCAATAAGAGTGCCGCTGCGTGTCTAGTGGGAGCGACTTTGGCGCTTGCTTTCTTCAACAGCATCATGGTGTATAATGGAGCCTATCTTAGAGGAATCCTTGGTTTTAGTATCGAGACAGCCTCACTGATCATGAGCGGCTTATTTATCGCAACTGCAGCTGGACAGGTTACCAGCGGCGCCTTCGCTAGACGCTTTGGGGTTAAGAAGACAACCTATCTCGCTACATTCCTCTGTGGGGTCAGCTTTTTCGCGTATCTTACCGTCAATCTGCCAGTGGGTTTCGCCTTGGTAGCCTCTGTAATTGGTACCGCTGCAGCGGGTACAACCATGACTGCGCTCAGTAGCTTTGCCCTTGAGCAAGTCGCTGAGAGTAAGGGAACTATGATGAGTCTTTTGAGCGCCGGGATTAGTTTCGGAGGTATGCTGGGTTCAGCTATTGGTGGTGTAGCCATTGATACTGTTGGGTTCAAGGGATATGGAACTATTATGTTCGTGATGAGCCTCGGAGCCGCTTATGTTTTACAGAGATGGACAAAAGCAGTCTAGCGAAGGGTTGTTAAACAATGGTTCATTGTCAAGGCTATGAGTAATCTGTTTGAGCCATATCAGATCAGGGACATGCTGGTACGGAACCGTTTCATGAGAAGCGCCACCACCAGCGCCTACGCTGATGAGGAAGGCATAGTAAACGAGACTATAATCAGACACTATGAGCGGATGAGCCGAGGCGAGGTGGGGCTCATCATCAAGGGACACTTGTACATCATGGATAACGGTAAAGCCCATGATGGCATGGCGGGGATAAGCAACGATAAACAAATACCCATGCTACGGAAGCTAACGGACGCTGTTCACAAGCATGATGGGCACATTGTGGCTCAGATCAACCACGCCGGAGTCGTGCATCAACCAGACAGAGCAGGACCAAGCAAATACAGCGAGGACGACTGGACAGCCCGAGAGATGAGCACAGACGAGATAGAGGCAGTGATAGAGGGCTTCGGTGACGCAGCGGAGCGAGCCATGCAGGCAGGCTTCGATGGAGTAGAGATTCACGGAGCCCATGGATACCTGTTAAGCCAGTTCTTGAGTCGTGATGTGAACAAGCGAGATGACAAGTGGGGTGGAAGCCTTGAGAAACGCATGAGGCTGGCTCTTGAGGTTTATGATGAGATAAGGGGTAGACTTGGTAACGATCCTGTGCTCATCAAGCTCAACAGTGATGACTTCAGTCCATCGGGTTTCACAGTAGAAGACGCAATACAAGTATCAAAGGCACTATCAGACAGGGGAATAGACCTTATCGAGATCAGTGGAGGTGGTAGAGGGCGAAGACAAGACCTGAGAGAAAGGGCACGTCACCCAGAGTACTCTGAAGCAGACTTCGCTGGACACGCTATAAAGATTAGAAAAGCAGTCAAACCCACGCCTATGGCTCTGGTGAGTGGATTCAAGACGTTATCTGCTATGGAGAAGGCTGTTAATGAGGACTTGACTGACATGGTGAGTCTTAGCAGACCTTTCATTCGTGAACCCGGTTTAGTGGCGAGTATGAAGAAGGGACAACGAGAGTCTACTTGTATAAGGTGTGACGCTTGCAGGGCTAACTTCGGTGTAGCCATGATGCAGTGTCTACTTGAATAACCGTTCCCTTAGCTTCTGGTAAGCTATCTTTATTCTTTCACGGTTCAAACCATCCGTGCCAAGAACACCGTTGGGGAACAAAGTAAGAGAAGTCACCAAAAATAGCATGGGTAATAGACCCTGCCACTTCTCAACGGCTAAACCGAAAAATATGAAGAACAAGTCCTTCAACAAGTCCTGTGCCAAAGCCACAAACAAGCCCCCAAGAATGGCACCATAAACATTATTGACACCGCCAAATATCGCACCAGACATAACGGTTACAATCAAACCATCAGGACCAGCCACAGATACACTGCTACGAATGGTCATGATGCTGCCAACAAGAGCAGATAAAGCCCCACTGATAAACCAGCTAACAAGATGAGCACGATACGTGTTAATACCTATGGTACCTGCGAGGTCTTCATTCTCAGCTACCGCCCTCAGACTTAACCCAATTCTATCCTTTGTCAAGAAATGCCTGAGCCAGAGCACAAGGAGGATACAGGCAGCAACGCTAGTAAAAGCGATACCCGGTATTCCTCTGTACCCAAAGTCATAGTATCTTAGATTGTATCCTCGGACTGTGCTACCGCCGCTTACCTCGTATCTTGCCCACCAGTTGAAGATGTAAGCGATCTGGGGAAGCACCATGGAGATGATGAGGAAAGTGAATGTCAATGTAATGTCTTGGTATCCTCCATTTCGTCTAATGGGACGCACTATACCCAGATAGAGCCCAACGCCCACCAATCCTCCAACAAAAGCCGCGAATACCCAAGTATCATAGGGATGGAAATTAAGGAAACGCGTCAAGAAGAAGCTCACCATGGCACCTATGGTTGCGTAGCTTGTGTGCGCAAAGTTGGGGAAGCCCTCCATCATGTATGTGAATGTGAATCCGACTGTCAGCATGATCATGAATACGATGTTTATCACGGTATCCAGGTCAAAGGGTAACTCAATTTCGTCAACATCACCAGCTGGTGTCTGACCCGGATAATGGCAGGTTAATGTGCTTCTTGTCTGGTTGAACAACTCGAATAATCCTGTGAGGTTCCCATCAACATTGTTTTCCACCATCAGGGTGATGGTTCTCCCGCTGTTTGTGCAGTTCCAGTAACCGATGTATCCTGTTCTGTTCTCTACAGGAGTACTTCTATCGAATCGTTGGTACTGGAAAATATGATCATTGATGGTGGTGTTTACATAGCCATCAAAGCTGTACTCAGTGAAACGTGGATCTGAGTAATTATAGCTACGTTCTATTGCCTCGGTGAAGTTCATAGGCGTCCATTCACGCCAAGTAAACACGATACTGGGAAGCTCTGTCTCGTTATCGTACTTCAGACGATACATAACGCCCTCGTTGTATGAGATATACTCGTCACCCAGTTTACTGAAGTTGAACCTCATCCCCCGTTGGAGCTCAAAATTGATTCCAGCGCCACCATAAAACTTGGTATCGGAGTCGTCTTCCTCCCAAACCACAGGGTTCTGATAATTGTTGAAAGCAGTGACAAGGAGGGCTATACCTATGATGGCGGCGACGGTGTTCCGGGTCAGGGTAGTTGTCATCTATTTTTCCTCCTAAATGTATTGAAGTATTGAGTCCGGGTGAGCCCGTTTTATCTTCTCGTAGCGTTTGCAGAGCTCATAGAGGGCATAGAGCCCCAGTATCCAGAGCCCGATGGTGGGGGTCATGGGCATATAGAATGGCGTAGGGGTGTTTGGCGGTCTGAGCCTGTATATCCAAAGATGTGCTAGGTAGAAGAACAGTGGGACTCGTCCATACTGGAGAAGAACATTGTATATTCCATGGAAACCATTGGTCTCTTGCAGTTTTAACCCATAGGACATGAATAAGCACATTCCTCCAAGTGTCCAGAGCAAGAACGCTACACTAGGCGGATACTTACTGACATAGAGTATGTCAACAAGGGTCCAGCCCTGTCTTGGCAATAGATTACCATAGTTATTGACGATGCGTACTATAAAGAAGAGTATAATCGAGGCGATCCCGATTCTTTTCAGGGGTTTTCTGAGTTTTTTTATCTCTTCTGGGGTCTTGTCGCTGAGATAGTTCCCAAAGGTCCATCCCACTCCCATGACGCCTATCCATGGGATTATCGGGTAGAGTCCGACGTAGGGCTGCATCGAGAAGCT
>JAOZIG010000190.1 GCA_026014515.1 Candidatus Bathyarchaeota archaeon
CTTTGATGCACCATTAACCTTACCCCACAAGGGAGTAATACTTCTTGTAAGAGAACTTGAGAAGGTTCTTGGGAAAGAACAAGCCCACAAACGTGTAGCAGAGATATTCCAAAACGAGTATGTGCGAAACATTAAGGCGAATGCCAAGAAAAACCCGGTACACAGTTTTCAGGAATGGATTCAACGCCACAACGATGGTACAAGTATGTGGGTACATGCAAACATAGACGAGCCAGAGATACTCACAGAGAATACGCGGAGCTGTAACACTGTTGGTTGTTTATGGGCTGATACTTGGAACGAATGGGGTGCCGGAGACATCGGGTATTTGGTGGGGTGTGCCGCTGATTTCGCCAACGTAAAAGCACAGCACCCGAATCTGCGCCTGGAGAGAACAACGACCCTCATGGAAGGAGCAGATCGTTGTGACTTTAAGTTCATCTGGGAAGAAAAATAGAATATTAAAGGCAAGCTCTCCTTTTTTTCAATAATTTTATCATTGCTTAACACATTATGCAACCATGGATCTTGATGAACGTTATATCGCATCCAGCAACGTGTGGAGAAGATACGGGATCTTATTCAAGGTGCTAATGGATAAATATGGCTTTGAAGAGGCGCTGAATCACCACCTTGAGGCAAGACTCATTGTTAGCGCGAAATCGATGAGGGTTCTGCAGGAAAAACATGATACTTTGACTCAGGAAGAGTACTTTGAGGCTCTTCAAAACAACTTCCATGGAGCTGGATATGATGCGATGGTGGAGACAACAGAGGAGGCATACAAGGTTACTGTGAAACGGTGCCCCTTCTATAACGGGTTATCAATGGCAGGTATCGAGCATGAGACCATCCTGCGCATATGTGAAAACTCGTATGCCCAGCGAGCCAAGAACTATTCATCACTGTTCATGGGGTTAATCAAGCAACGTGACGCAGCGGAGGGAGTTTGTGTTGAAGGATTCAGGCTTTGAATATGAACAGGTCAGAAAATGGATACAGGAAAAAGAATACGGTAGAGCCACTGGCATCTACTATATGGCTCAGGGAATCCTACAGGAGCTAGGGGAAGAACAAGGAACCAAACTCATACTTCAACAGATAAGAAAGATGGGTAACCAGATGGGGGCATCAATAAGAAAGAGACTGGAGGAACAGGGGCTCGATAACAGCTTGGAGAACCGGGTCAAGGTGATAGAGTCCAGTGATAACTCAACAAACATAGCCTGGGATCAAGTCTCATTGGATGTCATGGAGGATGAGTTTGTTGTCAAGTTTTCTTATTGTCCTATTGCTGCTGGGTTCAAACAACATGGAGAAGACGGAGTAAAGATCGGGGAACTATTCTGCTCCAACATCGATGACGCGGTCAGCCAAGGGTACAACCCAAAACTATCCTGTGTGAGAGAATCCAGCCTCAACCGGGATGGAGTATGTACACTGCATTTCAAGATGTGCAAATAACTCAACTAATGTGGATGAATGAAAAAAGGGGAATTAGGGATTTAACTGTAGAACTCGTAGATTACGTGGGTCAAAACCCCGTAGTCGCGGTTATACTCCTTGCTCCAGTGTTCATTAAACTCCATGACTTTCGAAATATCATCTATCTCCGTAAAGACGGTAAAGTGATATTTTTTGTTCCATGGAGACATTCGACCAAGAACCTTTACACCGGCTAGTTTTTTATCGATCTTTTTCCAAAGGTCATCGAACTCTTTGAGTTGCTTGTCAGTTCCACCCCAGTCAAAATGCATTAGCCACATCATTTTCTTTTCACTCAGTTGATCCCATTATTCATCTTTCAATGAACATAGAATCTAAGAAATTTTGTTTTAAATAACTTATATAATAATAACTTGGAATCGATTCAAACAAATACAAACGATTCTAAACAATTTAATAAAAAAATGGTGGGTTATTGATGCTACGTGTTCCATTTTTGCCAAGCTTTCCACATGGGCGAGCCTTCTTTTGCCTCAAAGTAAACTTCGAGTCGCCACTCCTCCACAGGTGCCCATATCGTAACTAGGTTAGCAAGCTGTTCTTCGTTTCCCTCAACGAGTCTGAAACCGACCCCTCTGCCCACATGTATTCCATCACTCATCTTGGGAAAGTCCTTAGGGTTTTCCTTTAGTGCTTTCTGGAATCTTTGACTGACCTTATTGTACTCGCTGTCTTTGACATAAGGGTCACCGATCCATTTCCAGTGCCAGATGCATTTCATCTATTTCACCTAATGGGTTCTATCATTCACATTTCATTGAATCTAGAACCCAAGAAACTCATTCAATAGAGACTATTTAACGATATTTTGTAATCGATTAAAATTTTTACACACTGTTCTCACTCAAATCTCTATCAATGTGTTGGGTTTTTTAATAAAAAATGGGGTTGGATCTATGCTTTGATCCATGGTGGCTTGAATAATGAGATGGTTCTACTCCGATCCAGTGGGCACTTGGTCATCGCCTCTGAGCCAATATAACCTTCAAAGTCTGCAAACGAGCCCTCAAGGATGAAACAGTTTCCTTCTTTCACTCCAAAAGGACCGAATGGGCCTATCATCTTCAGGTTATTTTTTTTCAGGGCTTCCTTGAACTCCTTCCAAGCCTTGCTGGGATCAGTGTCTGCCATCTCTGCTTTCGTTTCTCCAAAAATGATGTAGTGTGTAAATGGCATCTTTTTTACCTCGCTCCTCACAGGGGAGCGTATGGAAGTTTCAAAAATGTGTATATAATCCTAATTTGCAAAGGATTCAAACATTTAGAAACAGATTCAATCAAACCCACCATGTGTATCCGAGATTTGAATAGGCATAATATCCCATGGGGTGGCTTAGAGGACGTTTGGTAGAAACTCTCTGAGAGTTGCAGGGCTCCAAAAAGAGCTCATTTTTACCATATGCTCTGCGGCGCTTGTATATTCCTCGTTCTTATAATGAGCTAGGCTCTGCTTCAACTCCTCACCAGCCTGTTGAAGTAACTCAACTGTCTCCTTGGTTTTCATCGAGTTATGACTGATGGCATAAGCAATCAGTGATTCCTCGTACTGCATTGTACCATTTGTCATATCCATGAGGGAGGACTCAAGACGACTCCATTGTCCCTCATAAGAAAACATGTACCTCTCAACTGGGGTAACGCGTCTTCGTTCCCTTGAATCAGCCAATGCTTCCTCTGCTATCTTTTTCCCAAGTTCCTCTGCGTGACCTATGGCTTCATCATAGGATACCATGTGGACAGGTAATCCGCCTACGACTCTGAGATTAAATGTGATAGCCCAGCGTGTAATATCGATTTGAGCTGTCCTTATTCCACCGTTATTGGCGGCTTGGGATATTGATGCAAAGGGCATCCCATTCAGTTTTCCGCTCCACATGAATGGATAGAATCGTTCAAAAAATAGGTGTAAACCTGCTGGTGGTCTTCCATAATAGACTGGATGGGCTATGAATAATGCGTTGGCGTTGCATATTTTCTTGAATAGTTCGCCTTTGCCATTCTTCCCCATAGAGTCGTTTAGAATGCAGCTGTTTTTGTTCTTTACACAGTTCCAACAGGATATGCATGGGCTTATGGGGAAATAGTCATTGAGATGGATTAGATCAATCTCTACTTTATTCACTGATTTTATTCCCTTTATCGCTCCGTCAAGTAGTTTCGCTGTGTAGCCGTTTTTCCTTGGACTCGCTTGAACACATAAGACCTTAGCCATCTCTTCCACCATCCTGATATCAGTTGGTTTATGGATAAATCACGTTTTCTGCTCTTTTTTGCCACTTCAATAGCTTTATACCAAAGTCAATCTTCAAAACTATGCCATGAAAACCATCTACCCGGCTCCACTGTACCAGCTTCTACATTATACTCAGAACCTTGAGGAGAAAACAGTACTAGATTGTGGTGCTGGAGGACCAAACCCGCCCCTTGCATTGTTCCATGAGTATGGATTCAAAACAACTGGTATCGATATATCCGCGGGTCAAGTAGAGGCATCAAGAGAGTACGAGACAAAACACAATGTTGATCTAAACATTATAGAGGGAAACATGCTGGACCTAGAGTTCCCAGACGAGTCCTTCTCCTGTGTGTACTCCTATAATAGCAGCGTACATCTCTCAAAGAAGGATACTAGACGGGCTGTAGATGAGATGCTCAGGGTTCTCAAACCCGGTGGCATAATGTACATTAACTTCATCTGGGAGCCAGCTAAACAGATGTATCTTGGTGAAGAGAGAGCCCCCGGTGAGTGCTGGATGATGGGACGAGACGGGGAGATGGTGCTTCACACATTGTTCAGCGAGGAGGAAACAGACACCATCATGAAGGATCAAGAGATTCTCCTCAAGAATAAACAGGAAATCACCATAAAGTACGGTGATGAGCTTTTCGATGACGCGTATATCCATTACTACATCAAGAAAAATAGGTAACATAGATCTGAGGATGAGGTTCAAACCCATAGAAAAGATTCATCGATTTTCTCCCATAAACTCACGCTTGTATCCTCAACAATTAACTATGACCTACCCGGGTTATTACCTATGACTCAACGCGCAAACGACGAACTCCGCAACCTAACCTTTGAACTCGGCTTCCAGAAACACCCAAAAGGCTCCGTACTCATCGGATTCGGCAACACCCGAGTATTATGCAGCGCATCCGTTCAACCCGGAGCACCACGATGGAAAGAAGCACAAGACCTTCCCGGCGGATGGGTAACCAGCGAATACAATATGCTTCCCGGCTCAACAGATACCAGAAAGTCCCGCCCATCTGGTGGCAGGGTTGACTCACGTAGCGTTGAGATTCAGCGTTTGATTGGTCGTAGCCTGCGCAGTGTTGTTGATATGGATGCCATTGGTCCCAACTCGATTTATGTGGACTGTGATGTTATTGACGCTGATGGTGGAACCCGCTGCGCCAGCATAACAGGCGGCGCGGTAGCCCTCTATGAGGCATTAAAGGCGCTGAAAGAAGAAGGCATGATTGAAACCATTCCCATGAGTGAGATGGTTGCTGCTGTTAGTGTTGGTATCAAGGACGGTGAGATATTTCTGGACTTGGACTATGCGCTTGACTCAACAACCGATGTGGATATGAACATAGTAATGACTGAGAGCGGCAAACTCGTGGAAGTACAGGGCACCGCAGAAGAACAAGCCTTCACCCGCGACCAATTGAATGAGATGCTTGACTTGGCTGAGAAAGGCATCAAAGAGATTATCGCGGCTCAGAAAAAGGCACTGGGAATCTAATACGCGCCCTTTAGCGAACCATTATTATCATCCTATCCTCCATTATGGAGGCATAATGAGCAGAAGCGACGAAGAGGAATCCCTCTACGACTGGTACAACAACGAGATCCATCGTACTATTTGTCCCAGATGCGGCAGTCCTAAGATCAGTGAACTTGAGTACACTCTTGACAAAGACGGGATTGGAGTCGTATACCGGTGCATGAGATGCCTATACGAGTACGGTATAGACGTTGAGTCTGACGGAGTATACTTTGATAAAAACCAAAACCCAACACTCTACTGGAAATAACGCCAACAACGCCCCGGGCTCACCCAGTATAGTGAACCGATGATTTTATCATTTCTCAAACTAAATGTTGTTATAAAATAAATGAGGGTAGTCGAATATGCGAACCGAGCCGCAAAATATTGATTACGTGTATGAAAAAGTGTTCATCGCTTCCTCAATTGTCTTCAATCTTCTTGTTAGCGCTGTATACATCTCAACAAAATATGAAAATATGAGGCTAGTCAAGAACTTGGGTTATCCTTTTGTCTCCTTAATCATTCCCTTTGGGTTAACCCTAATCAGATTCATACAAAACAGAGATGAAAAAAGAGTAATTGTATCCAACGCCATAATCCTGGTGTATCTCTTCTTGGAGTTGTTGTTTGATATTATCCTAGTTTTTCCTTTTAGAGAGATTTTGTGGCTTCACGCCTTCTATGTTTCTGTGTTTTACGCTGCCGAGTTTAGCATTATTGGGGTTTCTTTTAACCTCAACAAGAAGATGGGTTACATTGTTCTATTTACTTTCATGATACTGCTCGGATATCTCACATACTTGTATCTTGGATGACTTACGTTTCGATACATAATCGATGATTTTATCATTACATATTTTTCTACAAATAGATATGAGTCTAAACCCTGTTGAATGGGAGTTACTATCTAATGGTGATGCCCTTCTGAAATTTAACCACAGCCTACTAGAGGATATGAAAGTCTCACCATACAGTGTACCAACGAACGAAAGAGGAGGCGTAGCAAGAGCACTTCTATCTATGTCTGCCTTATCCTGCATGGCTGGGACTCTTAACGCCATGTTAAAGGCTAGAGATGTTGAGGTAAAAGGCATCAAAGGCTCAGCATCTGTTCAAATGGGTAAAAACGAGAAAAACAGAGACCTAGTTGATGGAATAAACTTGAACATAGATGTAGATATTGAAGAGCAGTATATGTCTGTACTTGAAAGGTGTATCAAGTATCTTGAAGATGGGTGTCTCGTGACGAGAGGTCTCAAGAAAGGAATCAAAGTAACCCTCAATATCCAAAGAACACCAGACTAACAGATATCAATCGATGATTTTATCCTCACATATAATGAGGAAGGGGGGGGGGGTACTGGCATCCCAACCCAAAAGAAGCTTATTTCACTGAAACCAGCCCCAGAACACCCCAGATCAACACTCAATAAGTGTAAAAAAGAGTACCAGTAACCGTGAAATAAGCACACGAGACCCGAATAATACGATAATTCCACTCAAGTAGACACCAAAACAAGATGGTGCGGGGGATGAGGTTTGAACCCATGGAAACTGTAGTTATTTCAAATAAAATTTCTGTCAGTCTAGTGTTTCAACTGTGTGAGATCATCCGATAAAAACAGACCAAACACGCCAGAATATTATAGATGAGATCTGTTGGAAAGTTTCCTATGATATAGCCAGACACTAACCATCAATCCAGCGAGCAAGGAGAGGAACGGGAAACCCGGGATCAAGTCACCTAACCCATCAGAGGAATCCACTGTAAACAATAGAGTTGAAACCTCTTCATCGTTTACAAACACAGTC
>JAOZIG010000443.1 GCA_026014515.1 Candidatus Bathyarchaeota archaeon
TCAACCATCACATCTCAAGCAGTACGAGACGCAATATACGGCGTCTGGCCCGGCATGACAGAACACCAAGTAGTACAGTTAATGAAACTCAACGGACTACCCCACAACTGCCACACCATGCTCAGCACAGGACCAAGAGCATGGATCGGATTACCCAGCCCAAGCGACAAAGTAATCAAAAGAGGCGAAGCCTTCACAACAGCAGTAGGCATCAACGGAGCGCTCACATGCAGAGCAGGCTGGTTGATCGCTGATGAATCAGAGCTACCAAAAAGCATCAGCGACTACGTGGAAAAACTAGCAGCCCCCTACTTCACTGCAGCCACCGCGTGGCTAGAAAAGATGCATATAGGTGTCACAGGCGGAGAACTCTACAAGACGGTACATGACATCATCGGAGACCCCTTCTATGGGGTAACCTTGAACCCCGGGCACCTCATAGGCATGGACGAGTGGGTAAACAGCCCCATATACAAGGACAGCAAGGACAGAATCAAACCCGGCATGGCGCTACAGATGGACATTATACCCGGCACAGGCACCGAGTACTTCACAATAAACACAGAAGACGGCATCGCAGTAGCAGACCAACACACAAGAAACGTCCTCATGGAAAAATACCCAGAGGCATGGGACCGAATCACAAAACGCCGCGACTACATGACAGAACAACTCGGCATCAGAATCCAACCAGAAACCCTACCCTTTAGCAACCTAGCAAGCCACCTACCCCCATTCATACTGAACCCACGCAGAACATTCAGACTCACAGAATAAGGGGGGGGGTACCCCCTGAAAAGGCTGGAAGCGGTTGGGTTCAGTGAAAGAAGCCCTAAAACAACCCAGATCACCTTCTAATAAGTGCAAAAAAGTGTATGAGTAACGGGGAAATGTGTACACATTAACCGGATAATAACACCAAAAACGGGTGCCTATTCTAGGTGAAGCGGAGAACTCAAGTGACGCTACTCCCCAGAGACGAGGAAAACATAAACAAGGACACCTAAAACACCCAA
>JAOZIG010000272.1 GCA_026014515.1 Candidatus Bathyarchaeota archaeon
CACGACAATGCTACGACGTGGAGGTGACCCGGCCAGTGTATCCAAGCTCATGGGACACAGTTCCACCAAGATGACGATGGATGTGTATGCCCATGCATCGGAGAAGGAGAAGGTGAGAGCAACCAAGCTGTTATCGAATATCTAGCGGGACCTTTCAAAGCTGAAACTAATAAAAAAAGGCCAGCCTTATATCGGGCTGGCCTTTATGTGTGCTTCTTTTTAGATGGGCAAACTTGATGGCTTGGGTCGACCCAAAGAATCTGAAAAATATTACCTTCCAAGATACCCCACAAACGTGGCCGTCCTCCTAGCCGCAGGCGATGCAGTATCTCTACATTTATATGAAGATCTTTCAGGCGCTTTTGAGCACGAGGAATCAACTTCCCAATAGGGATTGAATGATTGTACTCATGCTGTTCATGAAATATTTGACCAATAGTCTGTTTCTCGTAAGCGTGAATTGTCTTGATATGCTTATTTAATTGCTTAGGTAGAGACTTCCACGGCCCATCCGAGTCCATCAAGTTGAACTGCCAAGAAATACGGCTGTCCAAAATTTGTTCTGGACGCTCAACAAACTTAACTGTTTTGGTTGGGCTAGGGTTTTGTTTAAATGACGGGACTTTTTTCTGCTTAGCCATAGCCTAGAGACCGCTATAATACTCAGCCATTGCAGCTTGAGTAATCTCCGCATTGCATGAGGCCCCTTCGGCGCATCCACCACGAGCATCAAGCCAGGGCTGTTCCAAATGAGTCAAAGCGACCAGCCATTGTGCAGTCTTGTCACCATAAGCAGCAAGGACCGAATCAATAGTTTCCTTCTCAGAACCAGTTAGATTCGCAGAATTTCCATCGACGAGGGTATCAATACTAAATTGCCCCTTGTGCTTAAAGAACAGAGAGGGAACGACAGGGCCATTTGCCCAAGCTTGAATCTTGTCAGCAAAGAGAGGCTTCTCATCCCACACCAAAGACCAAGCCTGGCTGTAGTAGACAAGCTTCTGTAACTTGATGG
>JAOZIG010000135.1 GCA_026014515.1 Candidatus Bathyarchaeota archaeon
TAAACTTAATTATTTAAGTGAAACTTATTTCATATTAATATTTATAGAAACATAATTATAAATATATATTTGTCTTTGTTTAACTTGCCAAGAAGGCATTAACAAGAGTGTGTGAAAATGTTAACAGCAAAACATATGGCATCCTTACTAATGATTGCGCTAATTGTGCCTAACAGCATTCAAACTTTAGGTAATAATCCAATCGTTAGTGAAGATATTAAAGAACTTAGTTTATTACCATATAATGAACGAGTTGAGTCAAAATCATCCCATGTTTTTTTTGGGGAAGTGAAATCCATAGAATGTAAGATAATTAATACCAATCAGGGAAAAATGATCGTATCTTACGCAAGAGTTGAGATTAACAAATACAACAAAGGCGATGGCCCTGATGAAGTTATTGTTAGTTACTATGGTGGAGAAGTAGGTGACTTCGGTCAAGCTCATTTCTATAATCCAGGCAATCTAATTAGACTGGAAGAAGGAAAAGAATACAAAATTTATTCGAATAAGCTACAAAAAAAAGCTAATGAATATTCAACATATTATGTTGAGACTACAGAAAAGGAGTTACAGTCAGAGTCCCCGTCCATACATAATGTATTATTCCAACAACCAAAACATGGAATTGTATCCGTTGACGAAACGGAAGGACAAGGATTTGCATTTTTTGGATGGCATTATCATGAAGACGACTTTCCAGTAACTTATAGGATTAATGAGGATGGAACTTCAGACTGTTGGGGAGAAAAAACTGCAATAGAAAACGCATTTGAGACATGGGAAGATGAACATAATGATTACGTAGAATTCATTAGACTAGGCGATACGGATAGAGAACTTGATATGGGGGATGGATACAATGTGTTTGATTTCGAGTATAATTCAAGTGTATCATGGGCAGGTCATTGTGTCCTCAATTATAATGCTAATACGTATCAAATTCTGGAATGGGATATCGAACTGAATGATATGTGGATCTGGTATGCAGGAGCTTTCCCCTATTGTTATGATGTCAGATCGGTATCTACTCATGAAGCGGGACATACTCTAGGTCTACAAGACCTAACTGAGGAAGAAAATGATCTTGAAACCATGTATTACACTTCGGAGTTATTTGATGTTACACAGCGTACTCTGCATGATGGAGACCTAGACGGGCTCGCTTACGTATATCCCTAATTTTTTTCTTTTTTTCACCAATTTCACCGTTTCACTGTTTTCACCAGTCTGGGAGAGACCACTAAACTGGTGAAAACCGAGAACACAGCAGCCTCAACATGGAGACCCTGAAAACAACCGGAGACACAAATATATGTAGCAAATATCCAGTTTTCATGGCCTTTTTTTATCGGAGTTAAAATGATAAATCGTTCTTACAATAAACCCTATAAAATAGAGCGATAACTACAAGTTGTAACCATATTTTCACCATAGAGATCTACACAATGTGGAATAATGGCTACTTACCTTGTTCATAACCCGGTTTTTGGATTTTACTACGCCTCCTGAAATAATTAATACACAATATTTGAGGCGTGGATGCGCTGCACATAACGGGTATTCCATGGCTTGTGCGGATGCACATAAAGGCTTCTACATTAGTTCAAGCATCTTAACACGAAGGTCTTCCTCATTTAAAACACCTACAAGCCTCATCTTATCCATACTATCAACAACCCAAACACATGAAACCTCGGACTCAATAAAATATTCTAACGCATGTTGAAGAGTATCTTCTTTTGTTAATACCACCGGGTGCTCCATAGGCAGATAACCTATCTGAAGGCTTCTTTTCGATTGTGTTATCAAGTCCTCTAGGTCCATTTGTCCAATTACTTTTCCACGACGCGTAACAGGGAACTCCCGGGTTCTACAGCCTTGTATCGCCTTCATAGCTTCCCCGATCCTCATACTCTCCGGCAACGCAACTGGATTAGGCGCCATTATGTCCTCAATTTTCACCTCGTTGAATATCTCCGGGTTTCTCTGTTTCTTTATGTAATGATAGAGAACATGCATTGCTTCCTCATCCTCTGTGAACTCATCAATAGGCTGTACATGGGAGTAGAAGCTGACATCTCGGCTGATGAAGTAACTCGTAGCCGCAGCAACCAAAGTGAAAATTATACTGCTTGGTCCAGCGGTCTCAGCTACAAAAGCAACACTAGTAAGCAAAGTCTTGTTCGCAGACGCAATGATGGACGCCATGGCCGCAACGATCAATACCTGCTCATCAGGAACAGGGATAAACCGAATATACAAGGCGCCAAGAACCGCCCCAACATAGAGAGTTGGAACAAAGACACCACCACTCCCACCACTGCTAAGCGTTACACAAGTAACAAGCACCTTGAAGAAAAACAAAGCTAGAAGGAAACCTGTACTCCAGTCCCCGCTATTACCTGCGATGATTTCTTGGACCGTCTCATACCCAACACCCAACACTTCAGGCAAGAACAAGCCAATCACACCAACTATCAAGCCACCGATCACAGGCACCAGAATAGGTTTGATGTGAAGATGCTCCTTCACCTCTTTTACGGCGTCAAAGAACCTGACGAAGAACGTGCCACCTAGTGCCATCAGTATCCCAATCAAGAAAGCATGAAGCATAGCCCAAGGACTGGGAATCACGAACCGTGGAATCAAAGGGAAGAAAGTATCCGTCCCCATGAAATTAACAGCTACAAGATAAGACGAAATGCTGGCTAGAGTAGCCGGGATAAACGCTTTCCGAGTAATATCCCGTTTATACGGAATTTCAAGAGCAAACATGATACCAGTGAATGGAGCCTTGAAGATAGCAGCCACACCAGCAGCCGCACCGCTGATAAGAAAACGCTGTACCTCAGACGGCTCAAGATTCAGTCTCTGAGCTACAAGAGAACCAATTCCCCCGCCTAACAAGAGGCTCGGCCCCTCAAAACCCGCGCTTCCCCCCACACCCATGGTTATGGTGGAAGCTAGTGGCTCAAACAAAGTATCCTTTGCAGTCATTATACCCCCTTCAAAATGATATGCTTCAAGGAGTCTGTGACTTCCACCTCCCGACTGTTTAGTGGTGCTGTATCTCATAACCATCCAGTATGCAAGTGTCAGACCTGTCACTGGCAGGATGATAACGAATAACTCATTCACGTGGTGCAGATACTCCGAGAAAAGATGCATATAATGATATATTTCATGAACAGCAACGCTGAGAAAACCAACAGTGATGCCTATTGCTATACTGATTCCAGCCAGATAGAAGTAGTCATTTAGTGACTCCGTTGAGACTACCTCATCTAGCCTACGCTTCAACTCAGCGATGATATTCGACATAACCCAACTTCCCTCAAAGGATATGGATAATCTTTTCTTTTTTACACCGATAAAACGCAACATTTTAGACAAACTAGGAACCAATCAAGGTGTCAAGGTTGACGCCGCATAGCCCACTAGAAAAACTAACCAGAAAACTGGAACCTCAACCATGGGGAAACGCACAGGCAGCGGTAGCCATACTTGTTAAGCCAAGTGAAGACGACCTAGAATTTTTCCTCGTAAAAAGAGCCGAGGTAGACGATGACCCATGGAGCGGCGATATGGCATTCCCCGGTGGTAAGAAAAACCTCCAAGACGAGACCCTCATCGACACCGCTGTACGTGAAGTACTAGAAGAAACCCAAATCGACCTACGTGATAAAAAAGTAATAGGCTTCATGGAGCCAGTCTACTCAGCTGTACGAAGAACACTGGCAGTACAACCCGTTGTCTACAGATTTGATGAATACCCCGAAGTACATCTCAACTATGAACTAACAAAACACCTCTGGGCATCACTCAGCGAGATAAGAAAAGGCAAAACCCAAGCAGTAGTCAAAGGATGGGAAGGACCAGTCTACAAGGTCCAAGGAGAAACCGTCTGGGGACTAACCTTCCGCATGCTAGAAAATATACTAAAATTAATAGAAGAGGATTAGAGAAGCCGCTTAAGCTCCTCAGCGACCTTACCAGGCAAATCCCCGACAGCAACACCAGCTTTCCTCAAAGCATTGATCTTACTATCAGCAGTACCAGTAGAGCCCTGAATAATAGCACCCGCATGCCCCATGCGTTTACCCGGCACAGCGGCACGCCCCGCGATAAAGGCTGCTACAGGCTTAGTGAATCCACCATCCTCGATGTACTTTGCTGCTCTTTCCTCAGCGTCACCACCGATCTCACCGATCAAGGCAACAGCCTCTGTCTCAGGGTCATCTTGGAACCACTTCAACATATCAATATAGTCAAGACCAACAACAGGATCACCACCGAGACCAACACAAGTACTCTGACCAAGACCAACACGCGTAATCTGCGAGGCGATCTCATAGAACAAGGTACCGCTACGACTGATGATGCCCACGTTTCCCTTCTTGAAAACCTGAGCCGGCATGATACCCATCTTAGACTCACCCGCCTTGATGACACCCGGCGTGTTAGGCCCAACAATAGTCGTACCTTTGGCCTTTGCCGTAGCAACCAACTTTATGCTGTCCACAACTGGCACACCCTCTGTTATTACTACCACAGGGTCCAAGTCTGCCTCAATCGCCTCAAGCGCAGCATCCAATGAGAAAGCCGCAGGTACAAAAATGATGCCCGCATCAATCTCATGGTTATCCTGAGCCTCATGAATCGTATCATAGACCGGAACACCCTCTGCTTCCTGTCCACCCCTACCGGGAGTAACCCCTGCAACCACCTTGGTACCATACTCTTTCATCAACCGAGTATGGAACATTCCTTGACTGCCTGTAATTCCCTGCACGACGACTCGTGTATCTTTATTGATGAACTTGGTCATTATGCGTCTCCTCCAGCTAGTTTCACGGCTTTCTCAGCCGCCTCCTCCATAGAGTCAAGGGTATCAATGCCATTCTCTTTGAGGATGGCTTTTCCCTCCTCCTCCTTGGTGCCCATCATACGAACTACGATAGGCTTCTTCAACCCAAGCTCCTCACGGGCTGCTACAATACCCTCTGCGGTATGATCACAACGAGTGATACCACCAAGCACATTCACAAATAACGCCTTAGTACGCGTATCACTCAATACAAACTTAACCGCTTTACCGATCCTTTCTGGAGTAGCGCCGCCGCCTAGGTCAAGGAAGTTACCTGCCTTTCCGCCGTGAATCATCACAGAGTCAAGAGTAGCCATGGTCAGACCAGCACCATTACCTATAATCCCAATGTCTCCATCAAGTTCAACATAGGTAAGGTCCTCTGCACGTGCCTCCATCTCACGCTCAGTTAACTCGCCCTGATAACTCTCAAGAAGCATATCCTCAAGTTCCTTGTGTCTAAACAAAGCATTATTATCGATATTCAAACGAGCATCAGCAGCCAAGAAACCATCAGCTACCTCTGCCAATGGGTTGATCTCAGTAAGCTCCGCATCCATCTCAACCGCCAAAGTATACAGCGCCATGACAAACGCAGAAAACTTCCTCATCATTCCACCCCTGTAACCAAGGCTAGTTGCGATATAGTTCGCGTGATAACTCCTCAAACCAATCAATGGATCAACATAGAATCGCACTATCTTCTCAGGAGTCTTCGCAGCAACCTCCTCGATCTCCATGCCACCCTCACTGGATGCAAGCACAATATGCTGCTTCCTGTTACGGTCAATAGTCACCCCGAGATAGATCTCGTTAACAATACCTACTTTTTCCTCGACGTAGAGTTTCTCGACCTTCAGATCTTTAATCGTCATACCGAGAAGCTGTTTGACCGCCTCAGCGGCCTCATCCGGAGTATCAGCGAACTTGACCCCTCCGGCTTTTCCTCTACCTCCCACTGGAAGCTGAACCTTGATAACGACAGGTTTACCCAGAGACTCAACGTATTTTGCTGCATCTTCAGGGGTTGTAACCATTTTTCCCATGGGCGTGGGGATTCTGAATTGTTTGAAATACTCTTTAGCTTCGTACTCTAGAAGCTTCATCTTTCACACCTAATAAAACCAAATAAGCCCACAGAGGCTAATATTGGTTCTGGGAATAACATTCAGGCTCTTTTTTACGCAAATGAAGGCTCTAACTCACTGCTTTTTCCTGATCTCGAAATAAAAGACAGCCATTGTCTATCAATTGATTCATGATAATAACGAACTGATTTTACTCCCAAGTAAAATCAGCTAAACTGATGAACTACTCGCCAGCTTCATAGAAAGAACCATAGGCAGTACCGGACTCGGATCATATGGCACGATAAACGAGAACGTAACCTTTCTTGTCTCAAACACAAGCTCCCACTCACGCTCCACAATATCAACACCTTTCACTCTATCCCTTCTCAAAACAAGCGGAACCTCATGCACAATATCATCATCAAGACCCGTCAAATTGAAACTCACAGCCTCTTTCGGGTCCAACATCAACACAAAAGGAATAGACTCCTTCACACGGATCTCAATGACCTCAGACAACTCAACTAAGAAGCTACCCATGGACAACCGTTTAACCTCTACAGGAGACATCACACTGAGCTCTTCATAGGAGTAATCTGTTTTTTTCCTGAAGAACCACCGCTTATTCACTCTGAGAAAAACAAGATTATCCTCAAAAACCACAAGCTTGTAACGCTGACTACGGGCATTATGTTTGACACGGACAAGGTTATCCAGAATACCAGTAATATTCTCGCGCTCAGCCGCCCTCAAATCACAATCAAAAACCACATGTTATTCACGATATAACATTATCCTAATATGAACCAACAAGGGTGTCTTTAACCTCCTATTTCTTAAATCCGGAAACCATTATTGTATTTTGATATAAATGTACAAATCCGAACTCAAGAAAAAGGCTTTGGCGGAGATAGACCGCAGAGCCAATGAGATCATCGAATACGCGACAGCCATATGGAAATACCCAGAACTTGGCTACAAGGAGTTCAAGACCGCGGAACTTACCGAGCAGAAATACGAGGCTATGGGCTGGCGATACGAGAAAGAGATAGCAATAACAGGTAGCAAAGCCTATCTCAAAGACGATGGATCACATCCAAGTATAGGAATAGTAGGTGAACTCGACGCACTACACATACCTGTACA
>JAOZIG010000466.1 GCA_026014515.1 Candidatus Bathyarchaeota archaeon
TGTCTATTATGACAAGCTTTGTATCAGGGTACTCGGACAGGAATAAATCTAATGCCTCTGCACCATGTTCATTAAATCTAGGCCAATGAGTATAAATATGAAGATTACTAGGGGCTTCGCGACCGTTTAGAATTAAACGTAACCTGTCCTGTAAACGACGTGGGGTATCCTCAAGTCCTAGATACAGGACTGATGCAGCGCGAGTGGGGAATTTCCCGAATGCCCTGTTGCCCATTGCGACATCGAGAGATAGGTTAAGTGCAAAAATACTTTTGCCGAACTTCGGCTTTCCCACCACTATGGTCAGACCTGCAGGAAGAATGTCTTCAACAACCCAGAACGGTGCTGGAAAAGCGCTGGCCATAAGATCTTTTGCCGTATAGCCTTCTAGCCGTATGGCTTTTGGCTTCGATGCTTCTACAGGCACAGTAGCCTTGGTTCCGTCTGATCCCATACTAGTTAGCCCACGTCAGAAGTTGAAACCCGTCGCCTTGACTCGGCCCACTCGTCAAGGTCTTCACGCTTGTAGAAGCATCTAGATGTGATCTTGTAGAAAACTGGACCCTCACCGGTTAGTCGGTACTTCTCAAGGGTCCTAGGGCTAAGCCCGCCTAGATAGGTTGCTGCTTGCCGCGTGTCCATGAATGGAGAGTTATGCACTGTTGGAGCGTTAGCGAGGTTCATTTTGCTCGCTCCTTCCCTGATCGCCCCTGAGAAAGCTAAAGAAGTCGTCCTTCTTAACCCTCCATCGGCCACCAATCTTGATTCCGAGTCCGTACCGCTTGCACCAACTAATGAGTGTGCAACGGTGCACTTCTGCGATGTCGATAGCCTCTGTTATCGATAAGGAGTCCTTTTTACGCAGCATGGTTTACCTCCTAGTTATGGAACAAAAAAAGGGCGAGCAACGAACGTTTAGTTCGTCACCCGCCCAAGACCTCACCTCGCAAAAACAGCAGCGGCCTTGATGTGTTCAGGCTATTTAAACGACGCTAACAGGATTTTAAAATCCCG
>JAOZIG010000142.1 GCA_026014515.1 Candidatus Bathyarchaeota archaeon
AGAACCCTTGTTTGTGCAAAGTTGCTTATGCCAAATGTTCCCGTTGTATTGGGGCTTCACTATCGAGAATGTTCCTGCTGGAACTACTTTGTATGGTGTGAAAAATGAAATCTATATTCTTTCCGTTGATACAATGAATCAGCGCATGACCCTTTGGGACATGTCTGTTCTTGGAGTTAACCGAGCAACAAGTGCATACGATGCTGGCAGTTGGGGAAACATGGTTCATGGAAACGTGTTTGATGGTTACGAGGCTCCTGAAGCTTTCACTGTTAATGTTTCAATTCCTGCTGGTTTGACTGGAAGTGTTCAAGCAGCCGCTGTGGGTGATCGAGTAATCGGTGGAAGCGTAACAAACAAACAAGTTACCTTGTGGGGCCTAAGCTTGGAAGAAGGAGATGAAGGAGAACTCCTGTTCCAGAACACTTGGAATGCTCCTTCTTCGTGGGCTGCGGGCAACGTTTCTGCTAGTCTGAGTGCCATCAGCTTGGAAGAGAACGTAGCAGTCATAAACACCCAACAAGACCGCAAGTTCTACGGATTCAGCCTAGACGACGGTGAGTTCATGTGGGAAATTGACGACTCAGAAAACTACTTGAACGTATTCTATTCCACTTCAACCGCTATTGCAGAGGGCAAATTGTTCTCTACTGGTGCTTCTGGAATTGTTTACTGTTATGACGTTCAAACAGGTGATCTAGAATGGACTTACGATGTAGTGGATCAGTACTCTGAAATCTTGTGGGCAAACAACTGGTGGATTAACACTTTGTTCATTACTGACGGCAAAATTTACCTGGGTCACGAAGAACACTCTCCAATTGATCCTCGTCCTCGGGGTGCTCCGTTTTTGGCTTTGGATATCGAAACTGGAGAAGTAATCTTCAGGATTGATGGAGCCTTCCGGCAGACTCACTGGGGTGCGCATGCAATTATTGGAGACAGTATTATTGCAACAATGAACACGTACGACCAGCGCATATACGCCATTGGTAAAGGTCCAACCGCTTT
>JAOZIG010000381.1 GCA_026014515.1 Candidatus Bathyarchaeota archaeon
GAAATACCTTGTTCAGATGGGTGTTGAAAAGGCGAAATACCTTGAACCAGAAGAAGACCCAGAGATACAGATCACACAAAGCTGCCTCGTAATAGGCGGTGGTGTATCTGGAATGACGGCTGCATTATCTGTAGCTAAACAAGGGTTCCCGGTATATCTTGTGGAAAAAGAACCTAATTTAGGTGGCTTGGTATCCAAGCTTCATGGTCTGTTACCCACCGATCAGAGCGCTGAGAAACTGCTTGAGAATATGATCAACCATATTGACGCTGAACAAAACATCAAAGTCTACAAGACATCCACAATTGAAGCAGTTGAAGGCTTCATTGGACAATTCACAGTAACAATCAAGACACCTGAAGAAACACTGACCCAAGAAGTAGGCACTATAATTGTCGCTACAGGGGCAGATGTGCTGACCCCTGAAGGCTATTACAGTTATGGTGAGGACGAAAACATCGTCACACAACTTGAGTTGGAGATGATGATGCGTAACGACTTCAAGGTACCTGACAGCGTCACCATGATACAATGCGTAGGTTCTATGGAGGAAAAAGGAAGAACCTACTGCTCAAGGGTCTGTTGTGGGGTCGCTATCAAGAACTCTACTGTTTTGAAGAAGCTTAACCCAGAAACAGACGTAAGGGTCCTCTACAGACAGCTGACGGCGTATGGCGTTGACTTGGAGAAATACTACCAAGAAGCACTGGACCTAGGCGTCAAGTTCATCAAATATATCCCAGAAGACCCACCAAAAGTCACCATAGAGAACAAACAAATAGCAATCAAAGTAAACGACCTACTCTATGGAGAAGAAAACAGTTTCAAAACAGATCTACTCGTATTATCTACACCATTAATTCCTCGTGAAGAGACCAAGGATGTCGCAAAGAAACTCAGGGTACCAATAAATTCAGATGGATTCTTACTAGAGGCGCACCCCAAGATGAGACCAGTTGACTTCTCATCAGAGGGAATATTCCTCGCTGGAACCGCTCATAGCCCAAAAAA
>JAOZIG010000109.1:0-285 GCA_026014515.1 Candidatus Bathyarchaeota archaeon
CTCCAGGCATGATGATAACACGGTCTCCTGCCTTCTCAACGAGGTCTGCTATGAGTTCTGCTCCTTCTGGTGCCTTGTTTTTCTGTCCTGATGTGAGTATCCTGTCAACGCCAATATCTGTGAGTTGTTCTAGCGCCTTGTATGGGTCTCGGCACATATCGAAAGCCCTGTGGAATGTGACGCTTAGAGGTCTTGCCTGTTCTGTGATCTCCTTTGTTCGTCCTAAGTCAATCTCGCCATCAGGTGTTAGGAACCCGATAACCACTCCGTTGACGCCTATCTCTT
>JAOZIG010000109.1:295-7039 GCA_026014515.1 Candidatus Bathyarchaeota archaeon
GTCTGATTATCTCCATCTCATCAACAGAGTAAACAAAATCACTGCCCCTAGGACGAATCAACACATTGACATCAATACTCAGCCTATCCCGTACCAACTCAATAGTACCAAAGCTCGGTGTGGTTCCACCCTCGTACAGGTTGTCGCATAACTCGATTCGCTGTGCTCCAGCTTCTTGTGCGGCTAACGCCGACGCGATTGATGTACAGCAGACCTCTAGGATTGGGCTCATATGGTAGATGTGGTGTTTTGTTGGTTAAGATTTCTGCTAAAGGGAGATGATTATCTTGTCTGCTTTCTTACCTGTCATCTCTTGGATGTCGATTCGCCCAATGTAGACCTTGGCGACACTGTTTGGCTTCACTTGATTCTCTATGATCGTCTCTGGGTCATTATCAAGTTGTTTTATAGTGAGCTTTAACGCGTGTTCCTTCTCAGTCATATCCTCGACGAATGTGACAGTTCCGCTGAACTGGGTAGTATGGTATAGGTGGTCGCAGCTTCCATGCTGATACCCGGCGTCAATCAATGCCTGTCCCCACACCAGTGGGTTCTCTTTGATGATGTCTATCTTTTTGCCTTCTTTTGCGCTGTGGAAGTAGATGCAGTTGTTTTCTTCATCGTATCCGTGGCTGATGGTGGCTATGTATGGTTTGTTCTCGCTGCATAGGGCTAGGGTGATGTATTCTGCTTCTTTGAGTGGCTTCACTAGCTCATTGTGTTCTGTGACTTGTTTGTCCTTGCGGCGCATATGGTAGCTTGGCATACTGATAAAGAAGATTGGAGGGTTATAGGGGTTTATCCACAGTGTATTGATAGGGATTCTTTGAGCACCTTGATGAATTCATCTATCTCTTTTTGGGTGATGGTGAATGGCGGGAAGAACCTGAAGCTGTTTGATGCCTTATGATAATCCATGAGGAAGCCTTTATCGATTAAATCCCACTGAATAACCTCACCCTGTTCAGCGTATTCCTCACCCAGTTGAAGCGCTAACAGTAATCCCCTACCCCGGGCATCAACAACACAATCATAGCTTTCTTTGATCTCGTTGAAGCGTTCAAGGAAATACTCCCCCATCTCGGCGCATCTATCAACTAAACCCTCCTCCATGATGGTCTTAATCACTGTTGCTACGGCTCGTCCGGATAACGCATCGTTCTGATGAGACTGAACATGATATATTTTACCATCACACATCTCCTCGACTCTGCCCGTGGTTATCATGCATGAGACAGGGAAACCACAACCAATAGCCTTACCAAGCGTTAGAATTTCCGGTACTACGTTGTCGTGTTGGTGGGCGAACCATTTACCTGACTTGGCTGGGCTTACTGTAACCTCGTTTGATATCAGCAAGGCTCCTAGTTCATCAGCGTATTTCCTAAGTTGTTCCCCATATCCTATATCAGGTACAAAGATACCGGCACCGATAACAGGCTCATAGATTATAGCAGCGATGTTATCGTTGCCTTCTTGTACTAGTTTCTTCAATGGTTCAAGGCAACTCCAACCTGTGCAGTTTTCAGGTGTTGGCGCTGGTAGGGTATAGAGCTCACCGGGATTAGGTAGGTAGCTTGTGTTTCGTCCTGCTCCGCATAATGAGAACGTGTACGCTGTTGCACCATAGTAGCCTCGTTCATTCACAACGAGCCCAGTTTTGTCTGTGGCTGCTCTTGCGATCTTAAGGGCTAGATCCACTGCTTCGCTGCCTGAGTTTAGGAATGATATTCGGTCCAGTTCAGGTGGTAGTACCTTGCCTAGCTGGTTCATGGCTTCCTTGATCTCGTTTGTGCTGAAGGCTGACATGACATTGGTTAGTCGCTTGAACTGTTCCTGCATAGGTTTAACGATCTTTGGGTTATCATAGCCCAAGACGTTACACCAGTACCCAGATTGTAGGTCAAGGTATCGTTTACCCGTTTCATCATATACGTGGTTTCCTTCTCCACGCACCAGTACGATGTTTCGTTGGGGTCCTGTTTTCCATAGCCTCAATGTGTTCCATTGAACTGAAACTAATGTTATTATAAAGCTGGTGCCCGTGTTTGCTGATTTTTTCGATGCTTGACGAATATACTGTTATACTTTTCATGGGGTATTTTGTGGTATGAAGGTTGATGAGTTCCTCGTGGAGCGGTGGATGAACACATATGAGACAGATGTCGAGCTAAACCTAGCAGAGACATGTGTCAAGCCATTCACCCTAAGAGAATACCTAGAGTTCGTTGAACGCCCAGACTTCTTCAAGGAATACCAAGACACCCAGCTAACCTATGGGCACATAGAAGGCTATGATACGCTAAGGCAAGGACTAGCTTCACTCTACAAAGATGTAAACCATGAGGATATCCTTGTCACAGGAGGAGCCATCGAGGCCAACTTCAACAGCTTCTACAGTCTAGTTGAGCCCGGTGATACAGTTGTAAGCGTTTTTCCCACATATCAGCAGCTTTACAGTGTACCAAAAGGCTTCATGGCAGACGTAAAGCTACTCAGATTACGTCCTGAGATGAACTGGCTGCCTGATCTGGAAGAATTGAACGCGTTGGTAGATCGTAAGACCAAGATGATTGTGCTCAATAACCCGAATAACCCATGTGGTAGCCTGATAAACGAGCACACATTGAGGGCGATCTGTGAGATAGCTGAGGATGTTGGTGCCTATGTTCACTGTGATGAGGCATATCGTGGACTCTACATCAACCCAGATGATTATACGCCGTCAATCGTTGACATCTATGATAAAGGCATAGCCGTGGGTACATTCAGCAAACCAATCAGTCTCACTGGTTTACGTCTTGGCTGGATAACATCAAACAGCGATGTAATCCACCAATGTAAACTCCGCAGAGACTATACTACCATCAGTAAGAGTATGCTCAGCGAAGAATTAGCGGCCTTAGCTATGCCGTATTTGTCTCAGATATTTGAGAGAAACAACCGGATAATCAGGGAAAACCACCGACTTCTAGATGACTGGATCAACAAAGAGCCCCATATTAGCTGGGTGAAGCCTACTGCGGGTAGCGTTGGTTTCATGAAACATGATCTGGATGTCTCGGCTGAGAAGATATGCTTGGATCTAATCAACGAGAAGGATACCTTCCTTGTGCCCGGTGACTGCTTTGAGCATCCTGATCATATCAGGATTGGTTATGGTGGTGACAAGATGGTTCTCAAAGCTGGTCTAGAAAGAATATCCGAATATCTTTCAAAGTATTAGAAAACCACTCTAATCGTGTCTGAGAAGTATTATTAACTCAACACATTTTCTCTTATTGAAAGTAAATGTCTGACCCATATCTAAACAGTGAAACACCCGAAAATTTCACACCGAAAACAGACACCTTCGACTACACTCGTCGCGAGGAAATGATACCCATGCGCGACGGGGTTAAACTCAAAACAATCATTCTTGTACCAAAAGAAGCACATGACGCACCTATCATCCTGACACGTACACCATACAACGCAGCGGGACGAACCCTCCGCTTCAACAGCAAACACCTCTCCATGGTAGTACCTCAAATGAACGACACCACGGTAGCTGCGGGCTATATCATCGTATACCAAGATGTACGAGGAAAATACGGCTCAGAAGGCGGTTACATGATGAACAAGCCACTCACTGGGCCACTGAACAAGACCGGCACAGACCACTCAACAGACACCTATGACACCATCGAGTGGCTTGTAAAGAACATCCCAGAGTCCAATGGTAGAGTAGGGGCTATGGGGGGTAGCTATGAGGGTTATACGACGCTGATGTGTACTATTAACCCTCATCCGGCTCTCAAAGCCGTGGTGCCTTTTGCGGCTATGGTTGATGGCTGGATGGGTGATGACTGGTTCCATATGGGGGCATTCCGGCAAGAAGGCACGTTACCATATACCTATGCTCAGGAAGCTACAAGGAAAAACGAGCAGAAATGGTGGAGCAGTTGTTATGATACATATGAAGAGTATCTACGCGCTGGTAACGCAGCCAATATGGTTGCTTCAAGGGGCATGGAGGATCTTGGTTTCTGGAAGAAAATCAAAGAACACACCGCCTATGATAGCTTCTGGCAGACCCAAGCAGTAGACAAGATACTCGCAGAACACCCAATCAAGGTACCCATGCTCATAGTAGGAGGACTCTTCGATCAAGAAGACATCTACGGCTCACCAGCACTATGGAAGGCGCTATCACCAAAAGACCCAGAAGGCGAAAAAATACACTTCGTACTAGGGCCATGGAACCATGGACAGAGTCGTCGCGAAGCACGCAGCCTAGGACCAATGCAGTACGAGGGTGACACAGGAGCGTGGTTCAGACGCAACATAATGCAGCCATTCCTAGACCACTATCTACTAGACGGTTCAGACCCTGATACCCCACGGGTACTCGCCTACTCGACAGGGGCAAACATCTGGCACAGATACACAGACTGGCCACCCAAACAAAACAAAGCCATGACCGAAATACACAGTCTCTATACACAGCCAGAAGGAAAACTTGGCTTCAAAGCACCCATAGCAAAAGATGCCTACGACGAGTACATATCAGACCCAGCAAAACCAGTTCCCTATAGACAACGACCAACAATACCCAGCGGAGCAGATGGCTCAACATGGGGTGAGTGGCTTGTTGACGACCAACGACACACAGCCACACGCACTGATGTTCTAGTCTGGTCTACAGAGCCATTGAAGGAACCATTACGCGTAGCGGGGCAACCAGTCGCCAAGTTATTTGCTTCGACTAGTGGTAGTGACTCGGATTGGGTTGTGAAGATCATTGATGTCTATCCTGATGAGGTGCCTTCTAATCCAAAGTTGGGTTGTTTCCAGATGATGCTTTCGGCTGATGTACTGCGTGGAAGATTCCGTGAGGACTATGCTGTGGCAAAGCCCATTGAATCAGATAAGGTGTTGGAGTACCGTATACCCTTGCCACATGTGAGTCACACATTCCAACCAGGTCACAGGGTAATGGTGCAGGTGCAGTCAAGCTGGTTCCCACTATATGACCGTAACCCCCAGACCTTCGTACCCAACATCATGTTTGCGCCACCAGAGAGTTATGTGAAGGCGACGCAGCGTGTCTGGAGAACATCCGAGTACCCAACAGCCATAGAGCTACCAGTACTCAAAATAGATTAGAGGGGTTTTTTTCCTCTTTTTATTAAAAATTAGGCTTTTTGGCTGAGTTTTTCTGCTGTCTGTTTAGCTAATTCGAGGGGTGGTCTGCGCTCTGTATCTGGGATGTACTTGTTGTCCCTCATTCTACGTTTATGCTCCTCTTTTGCATGTTCGATGAGTTTGGGGTCAGTGATGAGGTCGATTGCTGAGCCAGTCATGGTCTTTGCTGCGAAGAGTAGGCTCTTGTGTCCTATGCTGCTGCCTGATGCCGCTACGAACTGCCAACTATGCCCGGGGGCTCCTAGAATATTGCATGCGGTGCTGAACTCCATTGATGGTGTCTTCCAGCTTACATGACTCACATCAGTGCTGCCGGGGCTTACCTCTCCATCATCCCATGGATCAAGGATATCAGTGACAAGGTCAACGTCAGTGTATTTCTCGTAGTTTGGTATCTTTGATTTTCT
The DNA here is from genome assembly GCA_026014515.1 of Candidatus Bathyarchaeota archaeon. GTDB lineage: Archaea > Thermoproteota > Bathyarchaeia > TCS64 > TCS64 > RBG-16-57-9. Next base: position 5,890 of record JAOZIG010000109.1, read on the forward strand.
CAGGGACTCTAGTTTGTTATCCTTTGGGAATGTCTTGGCTATCTCTGAGGCGAACTCAAGCTCTTCCTTTGTGTATTTTGGTGCTCCGACTTCTCGCATGTTGGCTGTGACTACTTGGCTGAGTACTTTGTTGGGTATCTTGTTGTAGCTACCTCTATCCATCTCTATCTCAAGCTTTGTCTCGGTCATCAAGGTAGCTCCCTCAGCTATCTTAACAACCCGGTTGTAGATGTGTTCCAGTTGGTCGATCTCGGGTGCTCTTACATAGTACCAGCTTCGTGCATAATCTGGTACGACGTTTGGTTGTCCACCGCCTGCCTCGATGACGTAGTGGATTCTGGCTTTCTCGATAATATGCTCTCTAAGATAGTTGACGCCTATATTCATTAGTTCAACAGCATCTAAGGCGCTTCGTCCTTGCTCTGGGTTGGCTGCTGCATGTGCTGTCTTCCCATAGTAGTTGAATTTGGCGTGTATTGTTGCCGTGCTACTGGATAAACTCGCCACGTTGAAACTGCCTGGATGGTGACTCAGACAAGCGTCAACATCATCAAATAACCCAGCGGCGACCATGAATATCTTACCTTGATAGTTTTCCTCAGCAGGTGTACCATAGAAACGAATTGTAGCCCGTTGTCCATTTTTTCCCAAGGCGTAGCGTGTTGCTATAGCCGCGCTCATAGCAGTGGTTCCGTGTATGTTGTGACCACAGCCGTGACCAAATGCTTTGTCTTTGATTGGTGCTAGCTTAGGTTTTGCCTCATTGCTGATACCGGGTAAAGCATCATATTCTCCCATGAACCCTATCACTGGTTTACCTGAACCCCACTCAGCGGTTATTGCAGTAGGCATTCCAGCGACGCCATGGGTTACTCGGAACCCGTGTTTCCTGAGGGTCTCTGCTATGCGTTTGCTACTCTTTTCCTCCAGTAGACCATACTCGGCATAGTCCCATACATCATCTGCTACTTTGATTAGTTCCTCTTGGTTTTCATCAATCCATTTCCAAGCTGTTTCTTTCAACATGGGGAACCAGTTTTATTTTATGGGTATAAATTTATGCAATAGCAAATTAATTACGAATGCTAGATTTTTTCCGAGATAAGCAGCTTTCTACCCTCTGAAAAGATTACGGGTTTTATGTTCATGT
>JAOZIG010000519.1 GCA_026014515.1 Candidatus Bathyarchaeota archaeon
TAAGGCATACATCACGGCCTCGCAGTTCCACATAGTGAGAATGGTGTTTTGGCTTGGTGAAGTGTCTCCCACGGTGACCAACTGGGAAAACTGTTACCATAAGGTGGTGGACATTCAAGGTGACACTGAGGTCTCGTTCACTCTCCCGTTTACATCTAAATTCTTCTCTGCGGAGTCGAATGCGGGTGCTACATGGTCAGTGTATTGTCAGATTTTGTCTTGGTCTCAACCAGATTTGGCTATTTCAGCTCCCATATACTTGAATGTGTACAAAGCTGGAGACAGTGATTGCCGATTTGCTGTACCAAAGGATTTCGCAATCCAGACCCAGTGTTCTCCAAGACAGGATTTTAATAAGGGGTTTGAACCACTGCATGAGTCCTTCACTGGGTATGAGCAGCACGGCTATTTGTTCGGTGAGGAAACTGAAACTCTTCGTGATGTGATGCACAGATACAATCTTGTGTCGGAGGTTCCAGCGACAACGGTTACTTATCAATCGTATGCTCCTTTGGCAATCACCCCAGGCAGTGTTTCTTCAGGGGTGGAGCGTTATGGGATGTTTTATCGTTTTTGGCGTGGGTCTATGCGATTCAAGAACTTGTATAAAGATGCTGAACCTGCGACAAAAGCTGTTGCTATTCAGCACAGTGGCGAATGGATCTCTGCCTTGAACCTCTCATCTTCGAACAATAAGTTGTCGGAGTATGAGGTCCCATGGTACACGAATCTCTTGTATGAGCCAACATGCTCAACGCAGTTGGACCCCATCTTGATGACCCGTTCTACGACAACGAACACCATCTTGCAACTCAATGCCCTCGGTGATGACGGATCGTTTCACTTTGCCCGAGCCCCCCCACAAAAACTCCTCATAGTGGCTCCTCCTGCTGGGCGGGGTGTTTCCAAAGTGATTACGTTCTACAATTAAAAGCGTGAACAGCGACAAATAAGTCGGTAAAATTCAACAAGAAAGTTGTTAAAATCTGGACTCCACCGTCCAATGTGT
>JAOZIG010000392.1 GCA_026014515.1 Candidatus Bathyarchaeota archaeon
TCTGGTATTGCCAGAATTGGTAACTACTGCATATACCTGTGCTGATCTTTTTCTTCAGAAATCTCTGCAGAACGGAGCTGTTGATGCAATAGCCAAGGTTGTGGAAGAGAGCAAGAACAGTGACCTTTTGGTAGTCTTCGGATCTCTAGTTCCCCTGCATGGACGGTTGTACAACTGTGCGGTGGTTGTTCAAAGTGGTCGAATCCTTGGAATAGTTCCCAAACAACACCTGCCAAACTATCTTGAGTTTTATGAAAAGCGGTGGTTCCGCATCCCTACTGATGAGAATATCGAAGTAGCTTTTTTGGGCCAGAGCACCTACTTTGGCACACGATTGCTCTTTACCTGTACCAATCTCCCGAGTTGGTCGTTGCCTGTGAGGTTTGTGAAGACCTTTGGGTTCCACGCTCTCCCAGTACTGATCATGCAGTTGCTGGTGCGACGGTCATCACCAATTGTTCTGCAAGTGATGAATTGGTCGGCAAGGAAGAGTATCGTCGTTCTCTCGTCGAGACCCAGAGTGGTAGGCTACTCTGTGCATACCTCTATAGCGATGCAGGGGAGGGTGAGTCCACTACCGATCTTGTATTCTCTCCCCATAACCTGATTTATGAGGATGGTCATAGACTTGCTGAGCAGAGTGGGAAGAGTGACACACTCCTTATAACCGAGATTGATGTACAGAAGCTTGCCTTGGAGAGGATCCGTCGGCAGAGTTTTGGGTATGATGACAGTGCCTACCAACGTATTCCCTTTACCTTCGAGGAGAAAGAGTGCTCCTTGACGAGGAGAATTGATAGGAATCCGTTCGTTCCCTCTGATAAACAGACAATGACTGCACGCTGTGAGAAAATTCTTACCTTGCAATCCCTTGGCTTGAAGAAACGTCTCGAACACACGAAAGCAGAAAAAGTGATAGTGGGGCTGTCAGGGGGCTTGGACTCTACCTTGGCCTTATTGGTCTGTGTAAGGGCTTTCGATGCTCTCGGTCTCCCAAGAAGTGGTATAC
>JAOZIG010000438.1 GCA_026014515.1 Candidatus Bathyarchaeota archaeon
GAAAGCGGCTACTACACAGGCGAATCCTACCAAGCAAAATTCTCCCCTATAGTTCTCAACGGACGCCTCTACACTAACACCAGAATCGGACCCGCTACAGTACAGGGTTATGTCTGTTTTGATCTCTCCACAGGTGAAGAACTCTTCCGAAGAAGCGACTATACTCTAACATCTGCCTTCTCATTCTCTAATCACTGGGAAAACGCACATGGAACCATTGACTTCCTAATAGAGCGCAGTGGAACAAACCTCAACTTCTATGACCCACGCAACGGCGAAAATGTCTTCAACATCACCAACGTACCCACTGGCGGCGCCATGATAACCAACGTAACCACTGAAGGAATCACCAACGACCTCTACATCTACACCCTCACCGCAGGTAACCTCACAAAATGGAGCTTCTATGAAACCGTCAAACCCACCGGCAGCCAAACCTCCTGGGCACCTTCCAAAACAACACCCTACAACGGAACAAAAGGAATAATCTACAACGTAGCCATACCCAGACCCCAAAACGCGCAAGGCCAATACTTAGCCGCAGATTACTCGTTTGGTTATAACGGCGGCGAATGTGACGGGAACTGGATAATCGGCAGATCGGTAAACACCACAACAGCCCCACCCACAGTCTATCTTGCGGGCATAAGAGCCAGCGACGGTGAAGTCATGTGGGAAACCAATCATCAACTACTCGAAGACCCAAGCATCTGGCGAGGCGGCGGCGGAACCCACCTAAGCAGCGACGGTCAAGTCTATCTCAACTACAAAAAAGAAACCATGCAAGTCCTAGCTATAGACACCGAGAATGGACAAGTTAAGTATTATACGCCTATGCGTGATGCAAGCGACTGGGGCAGCTACACTTCCGGCTGGTGCATAGACAGCGCCTACGGCCGATTCTACGTTGGAACATACGACGGATACATGATGGCCTACAACATAACTAACGGAGACCTGCTATGGAAGTATTATGCTGGTGACGCTGGACTAATGACACCTTATGGC
>JAOZIG010000504.1 GCA_026014515.1 Candidatus Bathyarchaeota archaeon
ACGAGTACTGACGACGAGGATGAAGAGGATTCTACGTTTACCGAGGTACACGGCAACTACGGCGTAAACATCATCAAACAGAACCTGAAAGACATCCTGGCATCCAAGGGACTGGGCTTCATGTACTATGACTCGGGAACCAGCCAGGGAGATATGTTCACCAGCCTCTCTACCATAGGCATCTCTACCGACGCTGATGAGGACTCCACTACCTTTGGGCAGTTGATCATTGACGAAGAGGAGCTGACAGAGGCCTTGAAAACTGATCCCGACGCCGTTGCATCCCTTTTTTCCGCCGAAGGCGAGGGAGTGACTTATTCCACAGACATGTCGTTCGACTCCATCATTTCAGGAGTCACTGAACCAGGAGAATACGAGGTCAGCTACACCGTCTCAGGAGGCGTCATCACCAGCGCCACCATTAACGGAAACGAGGCTTCCATCGACGGTACGTCCATCGTTGGAAGCTCAGGGAATCCTGAATCAGGTCTCTGCGTCAGTGTCACCAACCTCACGGACGGCGTTTACTCTGACATGGTCTACGTCAAGCAGGGTAAAATCAACCAACTGATTGATACCCTTGATGTCATCACAAACTCGGATACCGGCATTCTGAGCATCATTGAAGACAACTACGAGGAAATTATCGATAACAATGCCGAGGCCATACTCCGGGAAGAAGCCCGTCTTGATTCCTATGAACAGCGGCTCATCGAAAAATTTGCCCGGTTGGAAGCCCTGCTAGGGGAATACGAAGACATCAATACCGCCCTGGAAGATCAGATAGACTCCCTGGATAGTTAAAAAACTTATTAAGTTAGCACTATCTCTCCAAACAGCGCCGGCCTGTGTTCCTCCTCCCCCCCCCCGAGGGAGAACCAACGCCGGTGCTGTTTCTCCTCCTGCCCCCAACTCACCCTCAAGCAGATCAGCCAGACGAAAAAAGTTTAGCTGCTTGACCTTTTAGTTTAGCTGCTATACCTCTTCCGTATGAGAACGCTTCAAGAC
>JAOZIG010000300.1 GCA_026014515.1 Candidatus Bathyarchaeota archaeon
CTTGCCTGGGACCATTGAAAAGCCCATATCGGATGTTTGAAGTTTTTTGAAAATAGGGCCAAATAAATGGCAGACCTACAAATTAAGAACAGGGCCTAAACAGACCCTGTTTTAAACAGTTAGTCTGCGCTAAAAACGCCCTCGTTTTTAGCTGGTGCTTACGCACGTAAAAAGAGCCTGTTGGCTCCAAGGTACAGGACAAAAGTCCTGTCATCACCAGCGCCAGTGTGGATGGCCCAGTAAGTGGGTGTGGTAGTGGCGTTAGTATCGAGCTTCACACCAATGATGCTCTCAATGGAGGATGCCACCATATTGATTAAGCTCCGCTTGAAAGTGGTGCCAGAACGGTCTGGGACAACCATCTCGAACGCCTTATTGAAGTCTGGGTAGTACAAGGCGGCACCACGACCCACTGCTTTGACCCTAAGATCAGCGCTGGGAGCCTGTGGGAAGTACAACTTGGAAGTACCCACTAACCAATCTGTCGTGTTGTTAGGTGAGTAAACTGTATATGCAGTACCCCCCCTATACCCCAAGAACAGCTGCCGGATGTAGTTGTCGAAAGTGAAGTTGTCACCGAACATAGTTGATGGAGTAGCACTACCTGGGTTGAGTGTTACCGTTCCGGACCCTAGGAAACCATCGGCTGGGAATTGGAAAACATTGGCCTCGGGACCTGCAGGGGCCCAATCACCAGAGTAGCACTTCCTCTTGGCTAACATCCTAAGGGAGTCCACCTTCTCTCCTAGAGATGCTACCTCTATCTGAGAGTAAGCAGCTTGCAGTAGTTTAGCATCCAAGAAGTCCTCGACGTACTTCGCTTGTAATCTCTTCCAACCCTTCAACAGCTCCATGGAAGGCACTGACAAGGAAAAATCATCGCCAGCACAAACCCAAATGTTGATATAAGGGAACACAACTGTGGCGCTCGGTCCCGCTGGGTCGGCTAAGGAGAAAAACTTCAAAGACCCGTATGTAGCTGCTGGTCCAAGAGCAGAAATGATAGCGGTATCCAGGTAAGCTTTGTGTGAAAGGTATTCGCACTGAAACTCGTACTCAGTGGTTCCAGCAACCTCAATGATATGTGTCACGTAGGATCCTTCGACGGGAAAAACTGTGGGTGCCACGACACCAGGAGGCGTGTACACCACTCCTAACCTCCACCTGATGAGAGGCGATGTCACAACTTGGATCTTGTACTTGAGGTTGCCTGACCACCTCTCAAACATGATACCCATATTCCCCAAATTAGTCAGGGAGATCGAAGTGCCCTGGCTAAAACCATACGCCGTCGGTAGCACTTGTAGCTCGTTGCTCAACGACCAACCTGCTCCGATCATGGAATACATACGACATATCTCCATGATGGAGTCAACTTCCTTGCCTGGGACCATTGAAAAGCCCATATCGGATGTTTGTTGTGGATCTGAACCTAACGTATTCGCAAAAGAGGCTTCACCCGTCAGGTAACCAAGGGAACCCAACCTCTTGCTGACCATTGAAGAAGACACGGGCTCGACAGCTCGAGAGTAGCCCAACGAATAAGCCGCTCTGGAACCTAGCTCCAACATCTTAGTGTAAGGGGTCGTGATGGGGAACCACTTTGATAAGGAAGCTGCGAGCGCTAAGCCACGGCTCAACATGCCTCCTTGCACTTCAACGGCTGATTGGTACTGAGCCCTGGCCACCTTAGCATCTGGGTACGAAACGAAAACCGTGATCTTGACAGTGCCAGGGGTGACGCCTGACGCAGACACGATAGGATTAATGGTGAGAAAACCGTAATTCCAATCGTTAGCCCACTCAGTAATAGGGACATTTGCTATGTAAGGCAAGTCAATCGAACAAGTGCACGATTCACTCATATCCAAGTCGAGATGAGGCAGGTTAGATGTAGATGTGTAGTTCATGTCGTGGACAGTGATGTTGGGATACGTGTAGGTTGAATACGTCGAATTTCCAACTGCTGTAGAAGGGAAAAAGTACACCCTCACTAGACCTTGATAGCTTGAGGAACCTGTGTAAGACACCGTTATCTTGGGTGAGCCCCTAAACAACCCCCACTGGTCGTTCATCGAGGCGACAGGTCCTAATGCGAGCCAGTCTTGCATAACGCTAAAAGCTTGAAGCCCCGTGATAGGTGTCGTCATGGTCCGCACAATACGTGGTCGCGAAAAGAAGGTTTTAAAACTTTGCTCATCGCTAGGATTGTAGGGTGGACTGCCACCAATCACTACATCGGTGTCTGCATTGATGGCGGTGATATGTGTTAAATGTGTGGTGATGTCTGAGACATCACCTGATGTTGAATTAAGTTCTGTGGAGTCAATTTGAGCCTGCAGCGAGTACACTCCAGTCTGCTGCAGGGGTTGTGGAACTGGGAAATCCGTAAAGGCTCCTCTGACCGGGATAGGACAGGTAGTCACCGCTCCTTGTGACATCTGATGAACCACATCCCTTCCCTCTCTCAAGGGGAAAAAGTAGTAGATGACCCTGATTAGGTAGTTGTTAAACTCACAAATAGGGTCCGTTAAGGTTTTACCCACGCCTCGTAGAATGCTCTCATCAAGCATACCACTATGGTGTAGGGCCATCAAATTCCATAAGGAATGAACCATGACGGCTAAAAAGTAAGGGAAACTGAGCGTGAAGTAGTGAAACAACAAAGCACTCAGCCTATACTGCCAAGGAGTGAAGGCGACGTAGATCATGAACTCAAGATATGGGAAGAACCACCCATAAGCACCCCTTTTGATCTCCTCTTCACCCATTGGAGCGATAACCAGGAAATTGAGCACTGAAATCCACCACTGAAAATGCACATGGGGCAAATGCATGGCCTCAACCGTCTTCTCACATGCTACTCCTACATGTTTGATGAACACCAGAGGAACTTGACAGGGTTTTAACCACCACACCGTGGTGTTTCTGGCATAAATGTTACATAAAACCCTGCTAGCCAAGGACACCCACCAAGGACATAGCCCTGTGAGGACGGTGGAGAAGACGTAAGAGTAGCCTACTGCGGGAGTTGTGACGCTCGCAGTGGCGCTGGCAACCGCCACGTCTGAGAAAAGTCCTACACCTGTAGTGCGCAACCACTCTTCGGCAGCAGGGACTAAGCAGTCGCTCACAATTTCAGAGTAGGAGCCCTGAAGTACCATGACTGTGCCACTGGGTTTGATTTCCCTCCAAGTCTCGAACATACCCATATCGTACTCTAGTAACAGCTCTTCATAACTAGGGTACCTGGCGTGTGGAAATTCAAGGATTAACTCGCCCAACAGCTCGTTATACATAGACTCACCATGTAGAAACATTTCCCTGATAGCCGAATTCGCGGCTGACTCGTCCCTAGCTCTCTGTTGCTCTGGGGTCATCTTCCCGGTGCTGTATGACAAAGCCTTGTAAATCGAGTCTAGAGCCAGTGATCCCCACACTCTCCCTCCTTCTCTAACAAAGGCTCGTTTGAGGAACACTATTTTGGATATCTCAGTGAACCTCATCACGGCTGATTTATCCCCAGCTGTCATAGTGTACCCCATAAGGGCTGTCGCCAACTGCATGATTGCGGGGTTCAAAATGTGTTGTATGGCCCGGTGTATGTTAGCTGCTGAGTCGTCGCCCACAGCAGCCAAGTGTATCACACTACGCGGTTCCCTGGGGACCACTTTCAGTTCCATACACGACACGAAGTAAACGTAGTAGTACATGAACTTGACGCAGAAACTGTTGACGATGATGGTGTCCATCCACCCCGAGCATAACTGGTAAAGAACCAGGAAAAAGTTTCCTTCCATTTCTAGACAATACCACAAGCGTTTCATCATCAACCTCCTGGACTTCACTACCTCTGGGCTTGTGTAGCCGGCTTTCTCAGCTAGTAGGCACATGAAGGCCACGTACATGAGCAACAAAAATCTATGACACAAGTCGAAGGAGCCAAAATCTGCATCCATGATATCCACTCCTAGCTCCTCTAACCAATCAGTGACAGTCTTCCACGCGGGGGAGGCTGCATTGATTGCAATCAAGAAACTGGAGTTGAACGGTTGTCGGATAAGGAGGGATATGAGCGGAAGTAGCATCTTCCTGCCTACGTGGTTCAAAGGCCAATCAGACAAATAGAAAAACCTTTTCCTCCCCTTGTCAGCTTTTTCCTTAGGGTAAGCTTCATCCTTGCCCTGAGCTTTAACATAGCAGGGGGAGAGAACTTCCTCATACTCCAATTCTTGCTCAAGCTCCTTGATAGCCTCTAGTAGGAGGGCATCCACCTCATACTCACCCTTTGAGGTTTCTCGGAAAGCTTCCTCTTTCTTGAGACCCATCAACCTCGCGGTGGGCCCAATGGATTTTGAAGTATCTTTGGCGTTCATCATCACGTCCACTGGGGAGCCACATAGAGCCTCAAAGTCACTGAGAGGCCTAGTCGGCTGGACATCCAATTCATCAATCATGGACTCCAAAACACGCATAGCTACCTGAAAATTCCAGGTAAAATTAGGGTTCTTGGAGACATTGAGTCTAGTCGCCACAGCACTACCGTAAGTCCCATCAGGTTGCAAGACAGCTTTACCCGGGTGGGGGTTGCCGTACTCCTTACACCTACCACCGAAGCGAGCATGGAGTGTAGTTTGGTGCACAGAGAACTTCTCCTTGTCACACGACCCGAAGTGACCCACTGACACGTGGTTATGTAGAGGCCACGAATCCCCTTTCTCTTTGGCATACCAGCTCGCGTCACTCCTCGGGTGCATACCTGGATGAATTACTCCCTCAGCAACTTTTTGCTGCAACACCTTAGGAAGACTATCACTGTGAACTTCGGAGAACATCTTCTTATCCATCCCCCACTTAAAAACCTTACGCACCTCACTCTTGCAGAGCGGCTGCGCCTGTGAGTGGGAGTAGAATGCGAAAAATCTCGCGAAGTGAAAACCATAAACTGCTCCTGTTCTGGTCCCCACTAGTGGTTGCCCACAAGAGCCGTCGAGCGTGGGGGCATCATAGGTTATAAAACCGTCCCTAGCATCCCGACATTTAAGACTTTTGAATTCCCCCAAATCCACCGGTTCATCAGGGACAGTGGGTAACTCAGGTAGTAAGTTGTACACGCCCGCCGAAACCGAGTGCATGCAAGGGTTGTATAAGTAAGCCCTATCACTCTTCTCGTCTATAACACAAAGGTAATCCCTCTGGAACTTATACTCGAAGGGTAAACCCAGGTACTCGATGTAGATAGTATCACCCTCTTCTATAGCGCCCATCACTGCGTTTTTCTTGAAGAAATGATAAGGGACTGCCAACCAGTACTTGGTTAATACAACGGCATGCATATTAACCCGCGTGGTCCCACTCCGTCTCGATATAGAAACCACGTGGCTAGAAGGATTGGGCTTGAGAAAAGGCGCTTGAGTTGCGTGAAAAGGAGGCAACGGCCTGGGATCTAAGTTCTCCTTAGGAAAGGAGGTTGTAGAATGCACGAGTCCCTGCGACTCGAATCTTGACGAGAAGTGCTTGAAGGCCACCGTAAACACACCCAGAGTGACTGCCACTCCTATCAAATGAGCTGGTTTCAGCGCCAACACGTCAATGGAAAAAACGTGATCTAGCTTAAATCGCCCTGGAGCTATCAGACCCGCCTTGTCTATAGTCCTGTTGAGAGATGCTTCAAAACCTCCACCTGGGGCTCCTGGGAGGCACTGAGCCACAGCTTCCATGCGATCCATCGTCTCACTTATGAAAGCCTGGGAGTCTCTACTAACACTGTGCGTCACTCCTTGTAAATGGGGGTGAGGCGCACCCATCTCAGGGTCCAACTCAAAGTGGAGTCGTTGTGGCACGTAAGGCTCTCTGGGTTGGGGAGCGGGGACAGGCTCCTCTTCCTCTTGTGCCATCTCAACATGTCCAAGAGGGATGGGGGGACGCGCCTGTTCCTCTTGGACTGGTGGGACCAATCTAACCCCACCAATCGCTTCGCAGGGGCACCCTGACCCCAACGCCAATCCGCAAGCGCACAGCTGCCCTAGCACAGGGGGAAGCCTGTTAGCAAAACTATCAGCTCGCAGGGCCTCTTGCGTGAACAAAAACCCTATCACCTTATCTTGCTCTGTGGTCTCAAATAAGAGATTATCGACTTGGATGTTAATGCTCTGATTGTTAGGGCTCTCGTCCGAGACCATATGACCTATCCTGTAGATCACAGGGTGCTTAACTTTCGCCTTATACACCCCGTTACGATACGCCCAGTGAGCTGTGTACTTCCCCAAAGCACAAAAGTTCAACATTGCCTCAGACCACTTCATTTCCAACACGAAGTACCTACGATCCAACTTAGACACACCACCTACACTGTTTGAGAACTGGTAAGTTTTCGCGTTACTAGTGATTAACACAAAATCTGGTTGGATGTAATGGTTTTTCATCTCTACAGACGCCCCCTCCATATCCAGTGGAGCCGAGTCAGATAGTTTTTGGAGAAGATCTAAGGGATCTACTTTCATCTTGGGACACTCAGCTTTCAACTGGAAAAAGTCGTTAACCGTAAGAATGCTAAGTATAGACGGAGGGCTCTGGAAACTCGTTGGACTGAACTCATACATAACTTGCACATCATTATCGATGCGCATACGAGCTTTCCAACACGAAGACATCCGCTCCATGAACACTGTTTTCCCACACCCAGGGGGTCCAGTGATGAGGACTGACACTGGGGGGACCCTATGCCTGGATAGCCCTTCTCTGAACTGCTTTATCTTAGCTTCAAGTTCCCGGTTCTTAATGCCCACCTGCGGCGACTTACTCTTGAGACCCCTCTCATAGAGAGATGTCGCAGCCATTAGTGGGCCTTTGATGTCTTTCCCTTTAAAGTCAGACCTCAACGCATTAAGGACATCTATAGCCTCATTGGCTTCAAGGATCCAAGTGGCGCTAGAGTCCCTGCCTATGAGGTCTTTGAAATCGCCGGTCTCAATGAATTTGTTGATGTTCCTGACCAGGGCTTCTAGTGCCTCAG
>JAOZIG010000307.1 GCA_026014515.1 Candidatus Bathyarchaeota archaeon
GCGGGCATGACTGGCAATGTGAATAGACCTGCAACTGATGATGAGATATCCAGGATGTGTTCCCTTCTCGGCGAGAGCTTGTAGGAAGGATGCCTAGGTATGTCCACAGGCTTGTATTATGCACCTTGTATCTTTGCCGAAGAGAAGGAGCTGCTTGCACTTCTAAAGGTAGTCGCTGAGTACAACAGACTCTTTGCAGTACATATGCGCTGTGAAGGTAGTGGTATCCTTGCAGCTATCAATGAAGTACTCTCCCTAGCTGAGCGTACTGGTGTGAAACTGGAGATCAGCCATCTCAAGGTGATCGGGAAGAAGAACCAATATCTTGTGGGTGAGGCACTCTCCTTGATTGAGCAAGCCCGAGAGAGGGGATTGGACGTACAGTTTGACCAGTATCCCTACACCTTTGGATCAACCAGTCTGTTCAGCCTCCTCCCTCCTTCCTACCTACGTTTGCCCCGTGAGGAGCTTCAGTCCCTCCTAAAGGATGCTTCAGTCCGGAAAAAAATAAGGAGAGCGATGGACCATCCAGAGGGATGGGACTCCATCGCTGAACTTTGTGGATGGGATCAGGTGAGTATCTTGAGTCTGGAGAGCAATAAGCAATACGAAATGATGAGCTTGAATGAGATAGCGAGAGAGCGGGGTAGTGACCCTTACAATGCTTTCTTCGATCTTCTCCAGGAAGAGAAGGGAACTGCACTGATGATTGATGTTACCCAAAGTGAAGACTCTCTCAAGAAAATCCTTTCTCATCCCCTCATGTGCTTTGGTACGGATGCCCTGTATGCTGGTCCCCTGAGTCACCCCCGTTCCTACCAGAGTACCCTCCACTTGCTTGACTGCTATGGGAAACAAGAGAAAGTGCTTCCTCTCCATTCCCTAATTGCAAGAATGACGGGTAAACCGGCAAAACGATTAGGTTTGCAAGACAGAGGATTAATTAAAGCTGGATATAAAGCAGATTTGGTACTCCTTGATTGGCAGCACCTGGCTGAACAT
>JAOZIG010000525.1 GCA_026014515.1 Candidatus Bathyarchaeota archaeon
ATTCTGGTCTCGAGACTTGACAGCCTCCAGAAGATCTCAGCAGATACTCTGCAGGGATTCTCGGAGGTATTTTGCCTCAAAGAAGATCTCATCGCCCAGGAGGATATATCTGAACTCGTCGATCTTGAGCAAGAGGAGACGGACCTTGAGGCAGAGCAGGTCAACCTTACAGATAACCTCGACGGTCTTCATGCTAAGCTTTACGTCGCAGATGCCGGATGGGTGGGAAGAATATGGACTGGGTCAGCCAATGCTACGAATGCTGCCTTCAATAAAAACGTAGAGTTCCTGGTAGAACTTAGAGGAAAAAAGAAGTATTGTGGCATAGATGCGGTGCTAAATGGTGGAAAGGACGGCGGTAATGGTAAGGTAGCTGGCTTAAGAACAATTCTTGATCCAGTCTGTATCTCTGATGGACCTGTTGAAGATGAGATGGAGTTCCTGAAAAGGCTGGCAGATCAATCCAGGACTGCGCTAATAAATGCAAATCTAACCGCCCTCGTATTCCAGGAGGACGATAATCGGTTCGGCTTATCCATTAAGGGAAAAGCTACAGATCTGCCTGGAGAGGCCTCAATAACGTTAAGACCGATTACTCTCAACAAGGCGCGAGCCGCCAGACTCGCATCAAGCTCAGGTGTGCTTGCAGAATTCAGGTATCTCTGGGACAGGGAGATCTCAGCTTTCTTCGCCTTCGATGTTACTATAAAATCAGGTGCCAAGAGCTTAAGTGAGGGATTTGTTCTCAAACTTCCTCTCATAGGAGCGCCCGCTGATAGAAACGAGCGAATACTGAGAGCTCTGCTTAAGGACAAGAGCCAGGTGCTAAAGTTGATGCTGCTTCTTCTATCTCTCGATGAGAGATCCGAGCTAGGGAATTTGATCAGATGGGGAACGGGTCAAGAAGGAAGTCAGCCTTGGGAGTCTTCTGGGATGGTGCCTCTATTCGAATGTATGGTCAGAGCTTTGGCCTCGGATCAGCGGAGGCTCGATGACCTAAA
>JAOZIG010000501.1 GCA_026014515.1 Candidatus Bathyarchaeota archaeon
CGGAATAGACGATGCTCTATTTTCTAAAGTGGGTCATTTGGGGCCCGACATTTCTTGCCGGCTTGTGCCTATTAGTGGGTGGTCATTGGGTTTATGGATTTCTCTTATGGGCTGTCTGTTGGTTCGTAATTTATTGGCAGTGGAAAACGTGGAGTAAATAGACTGAATCGCCCTCAGATTACTAGGCGCTCGAGACCCACTTGGTGATGTCTCACAATCCACCAATTCTGAAACACAGAAACCCCTTTCACTTTTCGTGAGTAAGGCCATCGCAAGAGGAGAGATCGTGAGTTATATCAAAATCATCACAATCGGGTTGGTCGCATTTGCCCTTCAAGCATGCGCTTCAGTACCGCTCGCCTCACTGCAAGAGCAAACCGTTGCAACGCAATTCCTCACCTCCCCAGACAAAGGTGTGCTTTACATCTACCGCAAAGATCAGTTTCAAGGTGGTGGTATGATATACCCCGTTGTCGTCAATAGCCGGATCGTTGGCTCGCTAAAAGCGGGTACGTTCCTGCGTACCGAGGTTCAACCTGGACAAGTGCAGGTTACATCCTTCACCACTACTGCTCAATCGGTTGTTCCCCTCACCATTCGAGCAGGAGAGATAATGTTTGTCTCAACAGCTTATCACGCATCAGTTGGTACAGCCGCACTCGGGATAGCCGGTTGTGTTTCACTAGCCGAGAGTGACGAGGCTACCGCCAAGGCAGACATACAATTACTGCAACTGACAGTTTCTCAGTAATTTGCCTAACAATTTCATTCAAGCCAAATCAACTTTGTTGATTGATTTAACTCAGTCGTAAGTCTGGGATGGATCATTATCAAAAGCCACCATACCCAAGACATTACAAGGCCCACCTGATTTTCTAGGGTGGGCCTTTCCTATATTATGTCTCGAATGGGCTCCTGCATTATCTAGGGAATTATCGGACATCTACTCTCCCATCATTCCACAGCATGTGGACTGATTTTTGTTAAGAAAAGGTGGGCG
>JAOZIG010000021.1 GCA_026014515.1 Candidatus Bathyarchaeota archaeon
ATAAACCTCTATTGTTATACTGTGGGAAATTCAATATGCTTGTTACATGAAACTGTAATGTGGATGCACGTTAATCATTCTTCATGAACTCTCGTAGTAACGTAGTGGCGAAGCCGCCTTTATGCAGCATGAAATCGAGTTGAATCCCCCGTTGATTCTGTGATACTTCTATTTCTGGGGTTAACCTTCCGAAGCGTCTGGTGCCTGTGATCTTCATTCGTTTGAAGGTTTTCATGGACATCTCTGACTCCTCAAATATCTCAGCCTCAAGCTCAGCGGATTCTTCAAGTGGGTGTGACATCTTGTACCCGAATATTGGGGCTGTGAAGCTGATCTCCTTGGAGTCAAACCTTGGCTGTTCAATTGCTAGGTCGTTCACCCAGAAGATTCCGCCGGTTTCATGCTTCTTAACGATATCACCCTGAATCAGTTTATCAAAGAACCCACGCCGTACCCGTTCCGCGATGTACCTATTGCACAGATAGCTCTGGTAGCTGGCAACCAAAAGCTTGCTTAGCCATCTGTCGTTATGTCTTTTCTGTCCGTTGAGGATAGCCCAGCCCTCATGGATGTTCTTACCTCTTCGCCCCATCCTTTGATCGCCATAATAGTTGGGCATCCCATGGAGGTGTATCTGCTCAGCGATAAGGTTGGCTCGTTCAAGCGCTGTTCTCATGGGTATCCTGATATCCGAGATGGTTACCTTGAACCTGTTCCCAACAAGGTGCCCTGCCCTGAACTTGTTATTATGAAACTTAGCCCAATTCACCTTCACATTGATTTTCCGTTCAATACGCTTCACCGCGTCCTCCGCTGAAACATCGTTTTTCTCAAAAAGTATGCTAAACGACTGTGTCGTCACCGCGTTCTTATCCTTGAGTCCAGCCGTACCGATGTTCTGTGGTCGTAGGTCAAATAACTCAGCTATCTTTGTCTGAACCTCACGGGTAGTCATATTCTTCTTAGTGATGTTGACGTAGAGGTGGCTGCCCTCACCAGTGGGCTCGTAGAGAGAGACCTCCTCAACCACAAAATCCTCTAGGCGTGCCCTTATCCTGCCACCTATTCCTTCATGGTTTGGAGTTACGTATGGTTGTGATAGGTCGATGGGAGGTAGCTGTTTCATTCAGTGATGGTGTCCTTTCTTGGTTATTGAATGATTCGAAACATTAATGGAAAAAACATTGATGATTTACTCGTTGAGTAAATTCGAAATAATAGTTACACCTAATCTAACCGATAGTTTATGATCAAGACAAACAGGGAGAAACTTCTTGAGATAGGCGTTATTGGTGAAGTAACCCACAGCGCCATCGAGTCTAACTATGTGAACAACTGGGATGGAAAACCCAGCGTAGGACTCGGACAAGGAGGCATCATCTACAATGTAAAGCCCGGTGACAGCTGTTTTGGGTGGGCTTGGGGTGAGAAGGTTGAACCCGGGGTATCAGTTGATGGCGTCGGAAACGACAGAGCCAAGGGAAGCTTTAGAAACTTTACATGTGTGGGTAACCCGGCGAAGATAGTAAAAGGGGGAGCAAAAGGCAAAGAAGGTGTGGTTGTCGGTAAGGTCGGTGGTTTACCTGATAGAAAACATCACGTTGTTATCTACTTTGAGAAAACGGTGCTTGAAAACCTAGCCATCGGTGACAAGATACAGGTAAGAAGCAGCGGAGTAGGACTCAAACTAAATGACTATCCAGAGGTTAGAGCAGTAGGAGTATCTCCCCAGTTACTTGACACCATGGGACTCAAAGACATAAATGGAAAGCTAGGAGTACCCGTCACAACAGTGATACCAGCGAATTACGTGGGAATGGGTAGCGGTGGTGCGCCTGTTGAGGCGAACTGCTGGAACGTGATGACCCAGAGCCCAGACGCATTAGAGCATCTGAAAGATGTAAAACTTGGTGACATCGTGGCTTTACAGGACATCTTGAGCTCATGGGGTAGAGGCTACTACGAGAACGCGTACACTATTGGAGTCGTAAGCACTGGAGCAAGTGGAAAACTGGGTCAAGGCATCGGTGTAACCACATTGATGACCTGTAGAGAGAAAGAGATCGAACCAATCATAAACAAAGACGCCAACATCGGGAAATACTTCAAACTAGGAGGCGCCTAAGATGCGAGACAACAGAGAAAAACTACTCGAAATCGCGGTACAGGGCGAGATAGTCTCACCAAGCAGCACAAGCTATCGGGCACAGTGGGATGGACAACCTAAACTCGCGCTGGGAATGGGGGGTATCAAGTACAACCTCAAGGTAGGTGACCCATGCTTCGGGTGGGCAAGCGGAGACCATGTTGAACCCGGTGTAACCATTAGAGGTACAGAGAAAGATAACCCAAGCGATTGCGCCTTGGCGTGGCTTGCCTGTATCGGAAACGAGGCGAAACTGGTTTCTGGTGAGGCTAAGGGTGAGACGGGGGTTTTCACTGGGCGTCATGCAGGTTCTGATGATTTGGTCTGGTTCTCTCAGGATACTCTTGAGAAGCTTACTATTGGGGATAAGGTTCAGGTCAGGGCGATTGGTGCTGGTTTGAAGCTTCTTGATTACCCTGAGATTGGGGTGAACAAGATGAGCCCAAGGCTACTGGACTCATTGGGCATCAAAGAGAAAAAGGGAAAGCTTGTTGTGCCGGTTGTTAAGGAGATTCCGGGTTACTTGATGGGCTCAGGTATCGGCTGGAGCACAAACACAGAGCCAGTAGACTATGATATACAGACAACAGACCCCAAAAAGGTCAAGAAATTCAACCTTGAAACCCTAAGACTGGGCGACATCGTCTGTCTACGAGACCAACTCTGCATCAACGGCAGAGGACACTGGAAAGGAGCAGTGACAGTAGGAGTCATTGTTCACGGTGCTAGCGATTATTCTGGTCACGGTCCCGGTGTGAACCCTATCCTGAGCACAAAGGATGGGAAAATAGAGGTTGAACTAGTAGAGAAGGCAAATATTGCCGACTATTTTGGGTTAAAGTAACCCTACTTTCCCCAATATTTGTCTGCTTCTTCCTCTAGTTTCAACAACCGTGTATAATAGTCTGGGAACTCGTTCAGATGAGCCAATGCAATCTTACCTGTTGTCAAGGGATCATCATTCGTCACGTTTGTATGTGGATCAACCAATCCATGTTCTAGTTCGATATCCATTCCAACTCTGAACTGTTCGACATCAAACTTGGACCAGTCAATACCCAGCTTTGCCCCAATTTCTTTTGCTTTCTCTGATGTGAAAACCCGTTTTGGACACATGATTAAAAGATGATGTTCTAGGAATATAGGGCTTTGTCAGATAAGCGGAAACCCCTTATGTCAAACTTCTACAAGGAGGGTTTTTTCACGTCCATATCTTTCATAGGGTTTTGTTAGATGTCTATGAGCACCCTTATCGGGTAGATAGATCCCCGGTGAAAGTCTACGCTCAATAGGCACTTCTTCTTCAACTAATTCAACCCCACGATATCCACATTTTTTACATCGGAGTCCTTGGTCTCGCCCCATTGATTCTGTTGATCCTCCGCATTTGGGGCACTTGGGCTTTACAAGTTGATACTCTGGTGCAGTATCGTTTATCTCCAGTTTCTCAAGGTTCAGAGTGTACTCGTTCTCATGTAGACTGACCCCTGAGTATGTGGTTACTTTGTCTCCGGGTCTTAATTGTCTAATAATTTCTCTAAAGGAGCCTGTTGGCTCGTAAGCTGCACAAGTAACCACACCTGTCTCATCTTTGAGTTTGAAGAAAACGTGTCCGCCCTCAATGGTTTCAGGTACTGAGTCTACGGTTCCTTCAACTATCGCAGGGTTGTATGCAACTAGTTCATTGATTTTTATTGGTTCACTGAAGTGCTGGTCGGTTCCTTGATTGGTTCTGCAGATCATCCACCGTTCAATAGGTTCAAGGGGTTTGATCATGCACATTGCGTCATAGACTGCTTTTGGGTTCTCTCCACGCACCCCATATAACACTGGGTCTGGTCCTCGTGGGGTGATCAATGGTTTTCCTTTTTCGTCTACGTTGTTGAATGTACAGTCCTGTAGGGCTTTATCCATCTCAATGATGGAGTCTTGGTCAACTTGACGTTCAGTCCCCCAGTTCTCGGGCACACGATACGTAAGAAGCTCATAGGTAAAATCCTCTTCAGGCGTTCCCCCGATAGCGGCGAGAGCTCCGATTATGCCCCTGCCGTTCTTGTACTCAATAAAATCAATATTATACTTGTTTAGAAGAGCCAGCGCATCCTTTTTATCAACAATAGAACGGACGACACGCAGAGCGTACTCTTTCACTTCTTCGGGCACATCACCCTGAAGGAATACTGCCCCCGGGTTAGTGTTATCGCATTGGAACTCACCGTACTCTTCGATGAGTTTCCTTACCTTCTCCCTGACAGCGTCATATTTTGAGTCATCGATCTCCATTCTAAGACACATGCCCGCATTCCCCCTCGTCTTCCAAGGAGTATTCGGGTTCAGTCTGAGAAGGGTTGGATACCCGATGAACTTAGCCCCCATATCCATCAATGGCTCAATCAGTCGCGCAGCTAGGTAGGTTGTACATCCCCCCTCAGGGCTATCAGTGTCATCGAGACCGATATGGAGCTTCAAAGCACTCACTAACTTGTCTACTTGGGCAAAAAGGTATTGAAAAAGGGTGTGATTGGTGCTTAGACTACGATCATTGTCAGCGTGGACCGGACCTTGTCGAGTCGCCTGATTTTCCAACTGATGATGTCCTTCAGTTCCTGCATTGTGTCGGTTGAGATACGAGCTATGATGTCGTATACTCCGTATACCATGTAGGCTTCTTTGACTTCACCAATGTCTTTCAGGCCTTTCAGTACCTCGCTTTCTGATCCTATCTCGGCATTGATCAATACGAAAGCTGTTGCCAAAACTTCACCTAAGTATGATTGAGTACAACTGGATTTAAAAGTTATCCGAGTAGGTATTGTAATTATTCCGGTGTGAATCAATTTGCCAGCCATAAAACTCAACGGACACAAGTACGAAGCAGAACTAATCCTATTCGACGTAGACGGAACCCTAGTAGACGACACCCACAGATACAGCAGCCTAGGAAAAGCCCGATACAATTCCTTCCAAAAACACGCATCAACCAAAGCCGCAGAGGAATGGGCGAGACTAGCGGGGGTAAACCCCAAAGACTGGAGCATTGACCCCCTTGGACCCATCAGCAAAGCACCAAGAAGAGACGACTTAGCGATAGCAGCTGGTGCACTATACTTGGATGGATATCACTGGTATGACGCGCGGGCGTTGGCTGAGAAAATCTATGAGAGCGCGGATGAGGAGCAGAAAAAGAGCTTCAAGCCACAACTCTATGATGGGACATTTGAGAAACTCGTTGAACTCAAGAAAGCAGGCTTCAAGCTTGGTATCGCTACTAATGGTGTAACCAAGATAACAGAGGAGATGCTCGCAGGTCTGGGATTAGGTGATGTTTTCAGTATGGTTGTTGGCGCTGACTTAGTTGATCGTAGTAAACCTGCTCCTGATATGATTCTTCTCGCGTGTGAAAAGATGGGGTCATCACCTAAAGACACCATGTATGTGGGTGATCAGTATACCGACATGGCGGCAGCCAATGATGCAGGTGCCTTGAGCGTTGGTGTAAGAAACCTTGACCTAGCTGAGAAAGGCGCAAAAGAGACCATTAGCCTCGTCAAGGATATTGTTGTTGGATAGAGAATCTATTTAACACCAATCACACTTCAATATCAACAAGACGAGGTTACAGGTTTGCCTATACTAGACGAATATATTACCGTGAAGGAGATGGTGGCAATCGAGATGAACTCAGAATATCTCGGTGTATCAACCCAGCTAATGATGGAGAACGCTGGACGAGCCATCGCCAACGAGATAGCCAAACGATTCCCTAAAACAAGCAAAATAGTCTCAGTATCCGGGCTAACAGGAAACGGTGGTGACGCTTTCACAGCTGCACGACACCTCGCAGCCATGGGGTATCCAGTTGAGTCACTTGTACTTGGTGACCCCAAGAATATCACCCTAGAAAACAGCAGGGTAAACCATAACGCTGTATCCCATATGCGGGACAGCATCAAAATCACACCCATCAAGGACAGCAGCCTCATCCCAGACATCAAAGCAGAGGTAATCATAGACGGACTCATAGGCACAAGCCTCCACGGACCACTACGACCACCATTCCTCCAGATGGTACAAGCCATCAACAAAGCAGACGCATACAGGGTATCAGTAGACATACCCACAGGGATGGAGGCAGATACAGGTATGATACATGGAGACGCTGTGAAAGCCGACCTTACATTAACCTTCCATAAACCCAAGATGGGGTACAAGCATAATCCATCCGCCACAAAGGAACTGATCCCTACAAGTATCGGCATCCCGCCAGAGGCTGAGCACTATATTGGACCCGGAGATGTATGGATGCTCCACCAGTACAGACAATCAGACAGTCACAAGGGAATGTGGGGAACCCTACTCATGATTGGGGGAAGCGAAACCTACTCAGGAGCCCCTACACTAACATCACTCGCAGCCTACAGGATGGGACTCGACCTAGTTTATACAGCGGTACCGGAGACCGCCGCTACAGCTGTAGCCTCAGCAAGTCCAAGTATGATCACCATCAAGCTCAAAGGTGAGAGACTCACACCTGAGAACATAACTCAGCTCGATAAGACGCTGGGCAAGGTGTCCGCGGTAGCTATCGGACCCGGTTTAGGAGTTGCACCCGAGACCGTTGAAGCAGTTGGAAAACTGGTTACGATGGTGGAGAAAAGAAAACTACCATTAGTGCTGGATGCTGATGGTTTGAAAGCATATGCAGAGAACCCTGTAGAGCTCAAGACACCAACCGTCTTCACACCTCATAGCAGAGAGTTCAAACTACTAACCGGTAAAGAAGCAGAGGGAACCCACCTAGAAAAAG
>JAOZIG010000547.1 GCA_026014515.1 Candidatus Bathyarchaeota archaeon
AGTTTTGTGACTGCTAGTTGTGTGGCTCCATTGATCATGGCTGCGCGTTTGGCTAGCTTGTGATTGAATGGTGCTGCTCTACGTTGGCGTCCTGTGACTGTGCCGTACTCGTCCCAGCCTCGCTGTTTTGCTTCCTCGAAGCTGATCTCGCCGTCTAGTGGTCCTTCACCGACGCGGGTAACATATGCCTTACAGACCAACACTACCTCGTCGATACGTGTGGGTCCTACGCCTACATCGCTGCATACTGCTGCTGCGCATACGTCTTTGCTTGTTACGAAGGGGTATCCGCCGTGGAATAGGCTGATGTATGTTCCCTGTGTGCCTTCAAGCACCACGTTCTCACCGTTATCAAGCGCCTCATTAACAAGGGTCGGAACATCCTTGAGGTATTTCTCTAACTCAGGTATCTCACGAGCCATCTTAGCCACACGATAAGCCCTGTCAGCGTTACAAGGACCAGTACCAGTGCCAGTAGTACCAATTTTCTCTTTGAGGTATCCTTTACCATCTGCCTCGATGTGTTTGGGTTCTATTATGGCGCATTGTGGGTCCAAGCCGAACCTATCCGAGATATCCGTGGTCTCTATTTCTTTGAGGAGTACCTCTGGGTTTACAAGTACGCCGGGTCCGATTAGTTGGAGTGATCTGTCATTCACAAAGCCGCAGGGGACCATTCTGAGCTTGTATATGACATCGTTTTTTACTACTGTATGTCCAGCGTTGGGTCCTACTCCGCCTCTGGCTACTACTGCGGCGTCCTCTGATACCGCTAGGTATGATACGATCTTTCCTTTTCCGCCGTCTCCGAAGAAACCATCAACAACAATTGTGCAGCTCATTTTGCTCACCGAGCCGAATACTCACCCCCAGATAGCGATTTAAGTTTAACGCATATAGGGGATGATTCACTGAGTCTATTTAACAGATACATGTTAATGAAATCTGATAGTATCTGGTTTTATTTACCAAATAGTCTATGATTTACTGGTTGAGATGAGTACTCCGGACAGGGCAGAGTTACAGAAGAAACGGGCTGCGATACACGAGGCGTCACTGAGTTATCGTATGTATCTTTTATCGAGACGTGACTTTCTACGTGGTATCATTATCGGTGTGACGGGAAGCATCACATCTGGGTACTTTATTCAGCTTGATCAACTGTTCTTTGGCAACTATACTGTGGTGAGTCTCTCGTTCAGAATACTCCTGTTCTTGAGTATCCTAGGTTATTTTATGCTACTCTATCAGAAACGGACAGAAAAGTATGAGATAGCCATCAAAACAATGATGGAAACAATAAACCAGATCGATGACTCAATAGAGTTAGACACTGGTACCAACTAGCAGCAGTATCACTTGTTTTGTTCCTGTGTTGAAGAACCCATGCTGAATATCAGCTGGCAAAAAGATTACGTCACCAGCCTTAGCCGGTTTCTGCTTCTCACCTACTTGTACTGTTCCTTCTCCTTGAAGCACAAAATAGACTTGTTCGATGCCTTCATGTGTATGTAAGTTGTTGCTTTTTCCCGGGTTGATGGTGAGCCGTGCGAAGTTTGTGAAGCTCTTCATATCATCGGGTTTCTTTGTGCCAAATAGTCGTCCATGGTCATCGTCTTGCCAGATTACTTGATATTGACATGATTCACCGTGGATGTCGATTAGTGGAAGTTTCTTGACTGCTACTATGTTCTCGATTTGCATGGAATACAAACATACATCATCGATTATATTGTTACTCAAATAGTAGGATAAGCTACTGGAATATTCTGAGTCCCATGGTTTGAGCCTTTTCAAGGGTCTTGTTTTCCCAACCTCCGAATACTTCTGAAGCTAGTTTCAGATACTCTATCTCCTTTGGGTTCTTTCCCTCAATCGCTGCAACCGTTGCGTCGAGTGTTACACAGTCCTCACTGCCCAAGAGCAGCCCCATGTTTTTGGCGGTCACGGGGTTAATGGCTTCTTCGGGTTTTCTGCCAATAGAGGCGGTTAATACACCATCAACAATTCCCTTTACGTTGAAAATACTCCGGTATATTTTGTTAATATCCACGATGGTATCAGCCAGTTTAACGTCCTTTGCTCCATGAAACTTACTGCGACTTGGCCCAGGTATCATCCCGAATAGGTTCTTCAGTGTCAGACTAACAACTATTGGTTTGTGGTTGAGTCTATATTTTGCTAGACTCAAGAAAGTGCCACCGCGTAGTTCGAATAAACGTGTAGGAACCTGAGCATACATCTCATCGAATAATACTGGTGGATATTTTGTCATTTCTTTCACTTTTTCTGGGTCCACCACACGATCTGCCCATACTTCTTCGGTTATGTTAAGATACTCGGTGCTGTGTTTTTCGAGGACGGCTCCGATCCCTGATGTTTTCAAGAACCATTTGTCGCTTTTTCTTAGATCGTCTCTATTGATTGAGCCTAATCCTTTTCCTTCCAATGATTCCTTTGTCCGCGCCCATCCATAGCTCTCGGTTACTATTGCTTCTCCGTTGATGGCGGATAGAACACCGTCAATGACTTCTGCTTCTGTGTAGTTGTTTACGGTTCCCCAGTTTGGTTTTATGATTACGGGGGGCTTGAGGTTTAACTCAGATATGATTTTCTCGTAGATGGATGGATCATTGGACTTCTCTATGACGACTGCACCGATTCGCATAGTACCAATAAGTTATGCTTACTGATTTAGAGTTTCAGATGGAACATCAAAATGAAGCTCTTTTGAACCTTGTTGATTCGAAGCGATCATATCATTTTGATGGGGGTTCCCTAGAATTGCGATGGTTTATATTCCGTCATTTGTTTAAACCATTAAAAGTTTAGGCGTGCCTAAATAAGTGATGACTATGTATGAAACGATACTACCAAGCTTCCTCATAACATTCAGAGAAGCCCTTGAAGCAGCGTTAATAGTAACAATAATGATCACCTACCTCAAAAAAATCGGAAAACAAGAACTAAACAAATACAGCTACCTTGGCGCAGGAGCTGCCATCGTACTGAGTCTTATCGCAGGGATAGTTCTACAAACATTCTACGGAGGACTCGGACAAGTAGCAGGCGAGTTATTCGAAGGAATAGCATCCCTAACAGCCGTAGCTGTATTAACGGGCATGATATTCTGGATGACCAAACACAGTAAAGAAATCAAGGGAGAAATGGAGCTTCAAATCGAACAAGCCATAACCCAAGGAGAACTATACAGCATCACAGCACTAGCCTTTGTAGCTGTTGCAAGGGAAGGGCTGGAGACAGTGTTATTCCTATCAGCAACATTTGTTCAAGATAAGGCAGGGACACTTGTTGGCGCCGTTTTGGGAATGCTAGTTGTGCTAAGCATATCAATAATGCTACGGAGAGGGACGGTAAATCTTGAGATTGGTAAGTTCTTCAAAGTAACAAGCGTTTTGTTGTTGATCTTTGGAGCTGGTCTAGCAGGATATGGAGTGCATGAATTAATTGAAGCGGGTGAAAACTCTGGCTTTGATTTCGGTTTCTTTGGCGAGAAACCATTCGACATTAATCCACCAGTCAATCCAGATGGCACATATCCTGCGCTACACGAAAAAGGTCTCGTTGGTTCTATACTAAAAGCGCTTGTTGGATATGATGGAAACCCTGAATGGTTGAGGATATTTGTCTACCTTGGATACTGGTTAACCATAGGGACCTATGTCTACGTTCAAAGTAGGGACTAATCCCTTTTTTCCATCAACATTTAGCCCAGTGCTAACAGGGTAATTCAATTATCCAACTTGAGTAGCTTGTATAGATGTTGTCTCATGAGTAAGAGGATTGGATTGTTAGGCGGGATCAGCTATGCGTCTACTAAAGAGTATTATGAGTTGATTCATAGACGTTATTTTGAGTTAAAGCAGGACTATTATTACCCAGAGGTCGTTGTATTCAGCTTAAACTTCCAGAAATTCACAGATTATGAGAATACAGACACTACAAGATACATCGAATACATTATGGAAGGCATACACAGCCTAGAGGCAACACAAGTAGACTTTATCGCGATGACAGCCAACTCACCTCACTCAGTCTATAAGAGCCTCATCAAACAGACAAAGGTTCCTTTGATTAGCATCGCTGACGCCACATTGAAGACGGCGAAAGAGTTGAAACTGAAGAGGCTCCTGCTCTTGGGAATCAAACACACAATGGATGCAGATTTCTATCCTGAAGCAGGGACTAAAAATGGTGTATCTGTTACTGTGCCTACGGAAGCCGAGAAGAAGCTGATTGATGACATCATCTTCTCTGAGTTATGTATCGGAGAAATCAATCAAGGCTCTAAAGAGAAATTATTGGCTATTATTGATAGGTATCCTGTTGATGGCGTGATTTTAGGCTGCACAGAGTTACCCCAGATCATATCTCAAGATGACCTTGACATAGCGGTCTTGAACACCGTTGAGATTCACGTTGAAGCTATCTTACAGCACAGCCTAGAATAAACAGGGCTTTTTACCCTGTTACTGGGTTATAGTATCAACAGGATGAATACGGTATGAACCCAGTTGAACAGGTATCAGAGAAAAGAGTAGTTGAACTAACACGGACCCTCGTTGAGATTCCATCAGAGACAGGCAAAGAAAAAGAGATAGGTGACTGGCTCATAGCGTTCTTCAATAAACTGGGACTCAGCCAAATCACAAGACTACCAGTCGAGGAAGCAGGAGACACAGTCTACGCTGTGCTTAAAGGCGGAGATGGTCCAAAGCTGATGCTTAACTTTCACATAGACACCTTTGATGCCTTTGAGGGCTGGGAAACACCACCATTCAAAGTAGTAGAAAAAGAAAACCGACTCTATGGACTCGGAGCCCATGACATGAAAGGAGGAGCAGCCTGCGCCTTAGCAGCCCTAGAAGCCATCGTGAAATCAGATGTAAAACTCAGTGGAGACCTGATTGTCAGCGGCACCAGCGACGAAGAATACTGGAGCAGGGGAGCCCATGAGCTAATCAAGTCAGGTATACTGGAAGGCTGTGAATACTGTATCGTACCCGAGCCAGCCGATCATGCAACTATACTGATTGGTCAACGTGGCAGACACGTATTCAAACTCAGATTCTATGGCTCAAGCATCAGCGCAGCCTACGATGAAGGCGTCAACGCAGTTGTAGACGCATCAAAGGTGGTAGCTGAGTTTGAGAAACACAAACCAGACGGCTTCGGATACATGCCAGAGTACAATATGCGGGGAACCCTCTGCGTCACAGGACTCCACAGTGGCGGCGACAAGATATACGTGCCCGAACTAGCAGAGGTCACCATAGACCGACATATACTACCGGGTCAATCAGTTGACGAGGCAGCAGACCAGATAAGACGAATCATAGCCGAGGCAGACATCAAGGGAAGATATGAGCTAACATGGGATGAAAGACCCACCCCCGCACCAACTAGCTATATCACGCCACCGGACTCACGGTTCGTCCAGACAGCGAAAAAGAGCCTAGAAATGGAGCTAGGTGAAGAGGTACAGTTTGCTTTAGCTCGTAGTGTAGCAGATACTAATCATATTGCGGTTCATGGAGGGGTGCCTACGATTATCATGGGTCCAAGTGGTGGTAATACCTGTGAGGCGAATGAATGGGTTGACATTGATTCGCTGCCTCAGATTACCCGCGCCATCATACGCACTGTAGTGGATTTATTAGCATAGGGGATGGGGGGGGGTACCCCAATCCCAGTCATTATCAGGCTCCTTTTCACGTAACCAATCCAAAAACTAACCAGATCAATCGCTGATATATGGTGAAAACCGTCACCTTAAGCGGTTTTAATAGACATATGACAAGTTCTAAGAACCGCGACACACAGATACCTGTTATGAGGCTCAAAAAACACCTAACCTACAGAGCTGAGGCACATTGGGACCATAAGACAGGGGGTATAGCTCAGCTAGAGGGTTTCACACAGCCCTTTGACACACCTGTTGAACATGGGGGAAACGAGACAGCTCCATGTCCAGACCAGTTATTCATGGCGAGCCTCGCAGGATGCATAATGAACACATTTGGTTATTATCGTACGATGTTGAAAGTCGAGACCATAGACCTCAAAGTTGATGTCTCCTCTGATATTATACTCACAAAAACCGATGGCTACCGGATCACAAACATCAATATAGATATGCAAGTATGGAGCGACGAAGAAAACGAGATAATGAACCAAAAATGCGCAGAAAGAGCAAGAGACTTCTGCCACATCACCAAGAGCATCGAAGAATCCATCCCCATCGACGTATCAATAAAAGTACACGTACAATAGGGGGGGAGGGGGTACCCAAATCCAAGCCATTATCAGGCTTATTTTGTAGAAACCAGCCCCAGAACCAACCAGATCAACCTCTTAATAGTGACAAAAAGCGTCATGTTAAGCGATTTTTCCCGACAAAAACACGTATAGTAAAAATTATCACAGTGACGCGTATCTTCCATGTATCTTGAACACAGTAGGCATACTCGTAATCGGCAACGAGATACTGGACGGCGTCATCCTCGACACAAACACACAATGGCTAATACAGCAACTAAAACCACTAAACTACACCGTACAAGAAACCATCACAGTACGAGACGACACCACAGAGATCGCCCAAGCCATCAACAGAATGAAAAACGACACCATAGAACTCGTAATCACCACAGGCGGACTCGGACCCACTCACGACGACATGACCCTAAGAGGAGTCGCAGAAGCATTCGACCTACCCATGAAGCTGAATAAACACGCCTACAAGATAGTAGAACGCCAGTACAAGC
>JAOZIG010000459.1 GCA_026014515.1 Candidatus Bathyarchaeota archaeon
ATTTTAGATACAATAGAAAATATGAAAAAAGATGGGTTAATAACTTATCTTAATGAAGAGAACATAGCTTTAACCAGCAAAGGAAAGAAAACATTTAGGAGGGGATAAGATGGTCTCTATACTTGGTATAGTTATTTTTGTCTTGAACGTTATTACATTATATTATGATTATATAATAATGTCCTTTGTATTGTTGATTTTGGATGTTGTAGATTTTAGGTTGGAGTTTGATGATTTTAATTTTATGAAAAATAAAATTTTTTACATCTATTATTTTAGTAGGTATCTTTTATTAATAATAGTATATGAGGTTGCATTGAATACTAATATTCTTAATACTAATAATACTGTGTTGCTCTCTTTAATTATGCCTATTGTTTTCATCTCTGTGTTTCAGAACATAGTGGTACAATTTGGCGGAGAAGAAAAAATCGATTTACAAGATAATTTTATAAAGTTCAGAGAAAAAGTGGTGTTATCTTTATATCGTATTGATATGACAAATAAAGCTAAATTAAAACAAAAAATACTAGATACCGATATAAGTCTTAATGATCTTTTAAATGAATATAGATTTTATACAACAAATGCACAATATTTTGATTTTTTACGAAATATTACTAACTTTGATATTCAAGAACAGAAAATACGATGTATTGAGAAAATATATGCTGTAGGTGGAGAGGAAGCTCTGTTATCTATTGGTTCTTAATTTAATGATTTTACTTATCTATTTTCTATTTTATTGTAGTGTTATATTCTTTTTCCTCTGAAGAAGGAGAAAACGTAAATTATCCTATATTACTTACCTTTTTATCCGCCTCATGTTTTCAGAATTATTTGATAAAAGTTGAGCAGTAAAGCAGGCTTCCTCATAGCCCTCATACTAGGAACAGCCATCGGAGCAGCAACCGTCTATGCAGCACTCTACATACCAGTACAGGCAACAATAACCCAGCAACAATCAACGATCACCACCTTAACCAACGAAAACACACAGCTAACCAGCCAACTAACAGAACTCAACGAAGACTACGACAATCTCAGAACCCAATACACAGCCAAAACCCATGAACTAACAGAACTCCAAACGGACTACGGCTCACTCAGACAAGACTACGAACAAACCTACACCGACTGGATCACCCTATCAGAAGACGTACTCGACTTCTACAACTACATACAAAGCTACGTAAACACAGAAGACAGTTTCAAACGAGTATACACCACTACCGAACTCGAAAAAATAGCAGATACAATAGAAGACGTAACCCGCATGGAAGACGACAACTGGCAAGCCTACTGGTACATACACCAATACGTCAGAGACGAGATACAATACGCCTACGACGAAGAAATCCCAGTAATCACCACCTACACATACTACCCCGACGCACCAGACACACAGCTCACAGGATTCCAAACAAGCACACGCGAAAACTACCTACAAAACCTCGACTACACCATCGAATACCAACAAGGCGACTGCGACGATCAAGCCATGCTCGAATACGCCATGATACAATACTACGGAGAATACATCTACGGCACCCAGTACAGACTCTACCTAGCCATGATCACATTCAACAACGGCATAAGCCACCTCGCAGTATTCATGCCAGTCCAAAACAACCAAATATGCATACTAGACCCATCAGGCAACTACCAGACAGGCACATGGACCAGCATCACCGCAAAAACAGCCTCAACAGAACTCACAAAATACGATACACACTGGACCGAGGAAGGCGGCATACAAGAAATAACCCTATACCAAATCGACATAGACACAGGCACATACACACAAGACTTCAACGGCACACCTAACCAATGCATAACATACCTCACCACCAATTAAGAAAAAAATAAAAACCACCCCTACACCAAAAAACACCATGACCAGCCTCGAAACATACATACAGTTCCTAGAAACCCTAAACGAGGCATCAGCCATATACACAGACAAAGTAATCTGGATGAGCCCCCAATACCTAAAACTCCTAGGCTACGAAACCCTAGACGAACTCCAAGGCAAATCAATATACCTAGGCGTCCACCCCGACGAACTCATAGACCAACAAAAAAACATAGAAAACAGAACAAAAAACCATCAAAACACAAGCGGCACATGGAACTTCCGCAAAAAAAACGGCGAATACATAAAAATACACAGCAAAGGCAGCGTCATAACCCTAGAAAACAAAACATACCTAATCGCCATAGCAAGAAGCCACCCAGAAATAACACACCCAGAATACACCAGCAGCCAAATAAAACACGACACACTCACACCACTAACCACCACAAAAGGCTACCTAGAACTACTAGAAACCCACATAACAGACCCAGAAACACACCAACTACTAGAAAAAGCACAAAAAAGCCTAGAAAAACTCCACAAAAACATAAACAAAATAATCAAAGAAACCGACCAACTAAACCTCATCAAAAAAATATAATATATACTGCTCATAAAGAACAAAACTAAATATTTAAATAAAATAAACAAACCTCAAAACCATTCGCATGCGAGCGAGACAAGGTGCGGATGAACCACAATGATTCAAACAAAAACAACCCTAACCCCACTAGAACAAACCATACTAAACATAATCACAAACGAACCCAACATCACCGACAACCTAATCAGAACCACAGCAAACCACCAAGGAACAAACATCACAAAAACCCAACTAAAAAACACACTACAAACACTAACCCAAAAACAACTAATCAAACAAAAAGAACAACAACTAGCAGCAAACACCTACAAAACATACACACGAACCTAAACCACGCCCTCCCGATGCAACACAGCAACCTCCTCCTCACTAAGCCCCAATAACTCACTATAAACCTCCAAGTTATGCTCCCCAAGACCCGGCGCAGGCGTACTCACGTCCATGTCCTCTCCGCCGAAACGCAGCGGAAAACCCGGCTGAAGATGCCGACCCACACGAGGATCATCCACCTCCACAAACATCTTACGAGCAACCGCCTGCGGGTTCTCCTGCACCATGTCCAAGTCATCAACGGGAGCAACAGGCACACCATTCGATGAAAGCAACTCAATAACCTCAGCAGTCTTCCTCGGCTTAACCCACTCAGCAATCCTCTCAACCGATAACTCCTCGATACCACTCAGAGCCATAAAATTATCAGTAATCCGCCCAGCAGTCAAACTCAACATAACCCAACCATCCGACGCCTCATATAACCCATAAACAGATGGACCCGCACCCTTAATCGCCTGAGTAAACGTCGTCCCAGCAAGATTCCAAAAACTAACACTCTGCTGAATCGCAATCATAGAATCCAACTGAGCAACATCAACCCTATCCCCAGCACCAGTATTATGCCTATTGAATAACGCAGCCAAAATACCAATCAAAGCAGTAAACCCAGGCACAGTATCAGCAATAGCCTCAGGAGCCACAAAAAAATCCCCCTCAGAATCAACCACATCCCTCATCAACCACATAAAACCACTCGCAGCCTGCGCAATAGGATCATAACTCCGAAAATCCCTCCAAGGACCACTATGACCAAAACCACTAATAGAAGCATAAACAATCCCCGGATTCAACTCCCTTAACCGCTCCCAGCCAAGCCCCAAACGATCCATAGTACCAGGACTAAAATTCTCCAACACAACATCACTCTTCCGAACAAGCTCCTCAAACAACTCCTTACCCCGAGACTTCTTCAAATCAAGAGTAACACCACGCTTACACCGCCCCAAAAAAGCAAAATAAGGACTCAAACCCTTAACAAGCGGCGGAAACATCCTCGTCATCTCACCCCAGAGAGGCTCAATCTTAACAACATCAGCGCCCATAGCGCCAAGATAATATGCACAAATAGGACCCGCATGCGCATGCGTCAGGTCCAGAACCCGAATACCTTCAAGCGGCTTCAACTAGATCAAAAAACTTCACCATACTCACCTAAAACACCTTCTCTCTTACATACCCAAAGTATAGAGACCGGCTCCCATAGCCATATAAACCATCATACGCACCACCATATATGCCTCAAATAGACCTCAAACTAGTAGCCGCAGCCGCCCTAATCCTAGGACTATTCTCCGGATTCTACATCGACAACACCCTTCTCAGCAAACCAAAAATCAACAATCTCACAGAGACCGTAAATCAGCAAGAATCAACTATCACTGAACTCGAATCTAACCTAGATACCCTTCAATCAAATTATGATACACTGGAAGAAGAACACACACAACTATCAGAAAACAATGTACCACTAACCGAGTATACCGAGCTTCAGAACGATAACACAGCTTTATCAACGCAAATAAACTCTCTTGAGACCGAGGTAAACCAGTTAACAGATATCGTCGCTGAATACGAGGAGACCATCGATGATTTTGAAGATGATTTAGATGAATTACAGACCGATTATGAGAAACTGTTAAGCCGATACGAGGAAGCATATAATCCACTATATGTCGCCTACACCGTTGATAATATTGAGGTCAATCTAACCACCACTCAAGACACCTTCCCAGAAAACACAGCAATAACGGGACGTGTCACCCTCCAATACACAAACGGAACAACCTTCAAAGGCTCCTTCAAACTCACAATCTACAAAGTATATGTAAACAGCGGAACATCAAGCGAAACATACACAATAAACCGTGAGAAAGATTACACTTGGAACAGTCCCTTTGTCCTTGGATCAGGAAGCTACAAACTCAGCCTCTCGGATATCAAGGATGAAAGTGGTAACCTAGTTGTCTCAAATACTGCTTTGAGAAGTCATGTAATCTATGTTTTCGTGGGTTAAGATTATAGCCCATGGAGATACTGATAGCTGTAAGGTGCCGAGATGGGTGGACGACTAGAGCTACGGGGATTAAGCAAGGACTTCAACGGCTTCAAGATAAAGGATCTAAGTCTAGTCGCTGAGCCCGGTCAATACTTGGTGATTATTGGTCCTACAGGAGCTGGGAAGACGCTCTTACTGGAAACTATACAGGGATTCCATGAGCTTGATGCCGGGGAGATACTTTTGGATGATGCTGATATCTCGCAGCTTCCTCAGCAGCAGCGGAGGATCGCGTATGTTCCTCAGAACCCGGTTTTTCCGCCCCATAACACTGTTTCTGAGATTTTGAGTTATGGTACTCAGCGTGTGTATACTGATGCCCGTATGATTCTTGAGGGTATCACTGATATGATGAAGTTAAAGCCACATCTAGGTCGTGAAGTGGTTACCTTGAGTGGTGGTGAACGTCGGAAGCTTGCTTTGGCGCGTGCCTTGATTCAGCGACCAAGGGTTCTGTTGCTTGATGAGCCATTGAATAACTTGGATATTATCAGTCAGGCTAGTCTCAGGGATGAAATTCAGATGATTCACCGATATCTTGACTTGACCACGGTTCATGTGACTCATGATCAGGCTGAGGCTTTGACTCTGGCTGATAAACTAGCCGTAGTACGTAATGGTTCTTTACGGGCTGTGGGTTCTGTTGAGCAGGTTTATGCTGATCCATGTGATGAGTATGCTGCCCGTTTCTTTGGGTACAGAAACATCTATGATGTAAAGGAGTATCAGCATGGTTCACCTTATACTAAGGTTAATATTGGCTCTGTGACCCTTCGCACCAGTCTTGTGCCTGATATTGACCAGAATAAGGTGGCGATTCATGGTGCTGAGATTATTCTTCACAGGAGGACGCCTGTGAATACGGGGGATAATCTCTTTCAGGGTAATGTTGATAAGATAACCACCATTGGGCCTAATTCGTTGATCTCTGTGGATATTGGTGAGAAGATTGTTTTAACAATGGGTAGAAGAGCCGTTGAGACGGCTAAGCTTTCTATCGGGGAGCGTGTCTGGGTTCAGTTTAGCACTGATGCAGTGAAGCCAGTCAGAGCTTGGTAAGTGCTTTTTCTATTCTATCCATGGCTTCCTCGATGATCTCCATGCTTGTGCTATAGACTATTCTGATGTGTCCTTCTCCTCCGGGTCCAAAGTAGCTGAAAGGTTCTCCGTGACCTGGAACTACTGCAACTTTTGCTTCCTCAAGTAGATAATCTGTGGCTTCTACGCTGGTCATACCATGTATTTTTGGGAATATGACATAGGTTCCCTCCGGTTTATGAACCATAACATTGGGGGTCTCAGCTAGTCTCTCGTAAACATAGTCTCGTATCCTCTCAAGATGTGTTATGAAGCTTGATGCCCATCCCCCTGCCTCCATTAGGGCTGCAGTCCCAGCTGCTTGGCTTACGTTGTTTACTGGGTATAGGTATCCGGGTGCAGTTGTCTTGAATCTATTCATCAGTTCTTGGTTTTTTATTACTGCGTATCCTAGTTGGAGTCCTGCCATGGCGTAGGTTTTGCTGAACCCGTATAGTGTGATGGTTCTGTCTGTTGCGTTTGGTAATGTTGCTGTTGGTATATGTTTTCGTCCATCGTAGACTATATCGCTCCATATCTCATCACTCATTATCCAGAGGTCATGGTCGTTTGCTAGGTCTACCATGGCTTTGAGTTCTGGTTGTTTTAGTACTCTTCCATAGGGGTTATGGGGATTGCAGATGCAGATCATCTTGGTTTTTGGAGTAACGAGTTCCTTGAGTCCCTCTAAGTCGAAGCTTAGTGTATTCCAGTCTACTTTGCTGAGTACTGTCTTGGCTCCGGCTGCTTTGATGCTCTTGCCGAATAGGAAATCTACTGGGTCAAAGATAATCGCCTCGTCTCCGGGTTCAAGTAGTGT
>JAOZIG010000105.1 GCA_026014515.1 Candidatus Bathyarchaeota archaeon
TGCCGTTGATGCTATTCCGCCAAACCATCCGCTTGACGCGAATATGTCCTTGATTATTGAATAACTGTATCTTCCAGCGTAAGCAACCGCTGTACACATCACTAGTTTTCCTAGGAACATTGCGATTATGGCTCGTTTCAGATTATACCTGAGCATACCCAATGGGATGAGAATCAGATCATCAGGGAGAGGCAGAACAGCAAAGAGGAATATTACCGTCATACCATAGTTCTGAACAAGCTTCTTCGCGGTCTCTAGTTTTTCACCATAGCGTTCATCAATGACTCTTCTTCCGCCTCTGCCAATGAGGTAGGCGCTGAACTCTCCTATGGTAGCTCCCAGTCCACAGGATATACCAAGCAGTAATGGGTTTAAAGTGGCTCCAAAGGCGTAGATAGTGATTATATATGGAACAGGGAAGAAGACTGTAAAGTTACCGAATATGGATATGAAGAACGCTCCATTGTAGCCATAGTTTGCTACTAGATCCGTCATCCACGCCCAAATATCCACAATAAGCACCCAGTTGTATAACAAAGGGTTCTATACGCTATCTGTTAAAGATTATCTACTATTTTATCAACTAGAACCCAGAACTCATACTATGAAGGTTTTAACGGATTTCGCTGGATACATATTTCATCGAGTAACTCAAACAGCAGACGAAGTAACACCAGATATACTGGACTGGAAACCAGTCGAGGAAGCAAACAGCATATACTGGATACTCGTGCACATGACTAGAATCGCATACCTGCTCATCCCACAGCTATTGACGGGAACATACAACCCAGAGGGATGGGATGACGACTATGAGCAACAAAAACACAGCTTATCAGAACTCAGAGATGATCTAGCAAAAGCCAAAACACAGGCATTATCCCTATTAAATGAACTAAATGAGTCTCAGCTTGAAGAGGAAATCGTGATATGGGGCTCAAAGAGACTGCTAAAGGAACCCGTCTTTGTTCTTCTAGGTGAACTCCTACATCATAATGGTCAGATATCCATGCTCATAGGGATGAATAAACGAGCTAATCAATGAGCTCTAGGAGAGCATCAACACCATTCTCAGCCATATACTGTTCATCAACAATTACTACCCCCGGGAAAAGCTTAGACGCCAAGTCAGCGAAAATCCCTGAACCAAGAACATAATCTTCGTTCACGTGTATCTTGGTGGAACCTAGTCCACAGGAAGGCGATTTGCTTTTCAAGATAAAAGCATCAACATCTCCAACAAAGCGTAGATAACCCTGACTGTATGATACCAACTCTTCGCTCAGATCAAGCCCAGTCTCGTCTTGTATAACCCGTATACCATCATCAGTTTTCACTAGATTGATTGGTTTTCTCGGTACACCTAACCCTATCTCAAATTCTGGGCATACTGGCACCAACTGGGCTTTGGCTGCTAATTCTTTCAGCCAAGGTGCTTCTATCATCTTGCCGTTGTATCTTGTTGCCTCGATTCCTAGACATCGGCTGATAACTATGCGAGTCAATATAATCTAGAAAGGGTTGGGGAAAATATGGGGTTATTGGTTGGCTTTTTCGCGCCAAATCTTTTCCTGTTCAGGGTGTTCAGCGAAGAACTTGTCGATGATCTGATTGCAGGTAGCTTGTGCCTTTGTTAGTGCTTCCTTCATTTTGATGGTGGTTAGTTTTCCATCTTTTTTTAGGAAGTTACCGTCACAGATCACGTGATCAATGTCCCCGGGCATACCATATAGGAATACGCTGGTTATTGGGTCACGTGTTGGTGTGATGTATGGGTTCATCAGGTTGAATGTGATTATGTCAGCCTTCTTACCCACCTCCAGACTACCAACTTTATCGTCAATACCGAAAACTTCTGCACCGCCCCTTGTGGCTAGTTCAAGCATATCGTAGAAGCTTGGGCGGGTGGTTCGTCGCGCTCCGTTGATCATTCCAAGGTATCCGCCTACCTTTGAGCCTCGTGCGATTACACCATTTCGTTGTTTCCTGATGAGATCTGTCATGTCATGGTAGTAGTCGTCTGTACCAAGTCCGATAGGTATCCCCATGTCCAACCAGTCTATCAATGGACTTTCAACACTGTGACAGTGAAGTATAGCCATGCCGGTCTCTTTGATTAACTGGAAATCCTTTGCGGTACCATAGGTAAGATGAGCACCACTGAGCTTCTCATCCATCACACCAAGATCATAGAGATGTTGTGGAGGGGTCTTACCATATAGCTTCTTGACTTGCCTGTACTCACGCATACTCTGGCTCAGATGGGTTGTCATATAGAGATCGTGTTCAGTGGCAAACTCCTTGAAATCAAGATACACTTCTGGCTCAGTCATGTCAGGTGCCTTGGGGCACATCAGTGTGGTAATTTTACCATCTGCCTTTCCATGCCAGTTAAAGTAGAGGTCTTTCGCACGTTTGACCGCAGCGTCCCGTTTCTCTGGAAGATACACGAACTCACCGTGTTTGAGCTTCTCAAGGTCTACGTGCTCAACGTCACCAGCTATTATACATCGGTTACCAGCCTCATTGACAGCCCTCGCATATCCATCAGGATAAGTATAAACCAACATACTAGTGGTGCATCCACCATAGATGAACTCGGCGCATGACGCAAGTCCCAGTGTCTCCATCTGC
Source organism: Candidatus Bathyarchaeota archaeon (assembly GCA_026014515.1). Taxonomy (GTDB): domain Archaea; phylum Thermoproteota; class Bathyarchaeia; order TCS64; family TCS64; genus RBG-16-57-9. The sequence goes on from JAOZIG010000105.1 coordinate 2,635, forward strand.
TCTGGACGCCTATATCCCTCTAAGGGTAGGTTTGTCTCGAAGAAATCTCCCATTAACTCATAGACGCCTCTGAAGTATTGTTGTAGATGGCTGTGGGCGTTTACGAAGCCAGGCATCACTAGGTGATGTTTAGCGTCTACGGTATACTCTGGATCGGGTACTTTGAGGTTTTCACCTATCTCGACTATCTTGTCGTCCACGATGTGTATGTCTCCGTCTGGGAGGATGATTTTATCTTTGTTCATCGTGACGATGAAGCCGTTTTTTATGAGAATATCATGTGTCATATTTAGATCTCCGTGATTATCAGAGTAGACACACATTTCCTACTTAAAATATCCCTGATAATGGAACAATAATCAATAACTAGATAGAATAACCATAAAATACCATTCTGAAAGTAAGCAGTCAAGAACAAAAACCTAGGGAACACTATGGCTGACTCTAAGGAACAAGACTCAATCGATCTCATATTCCATATACTACAGGAGCACGAAGAAAGATTTGAAGCCATAGAGAAGCGTCTTGATGACATTAAGAAGATAATCGAGCACTTTGGCCCCGTCGTAAAGAAGCTTTCAAGATCAGATATTGAACCAGAAATAGTTAGACCAGATGTACCATACAATATTCTAGTGGTTGACGATGACCCTCATGTTGTTAAAACATTCAAGATGATTCTGGAAAGTGGAGGATACACTGTGGAAGCTACCTCAAATGCATTAGATGCTCTAAGAAAGGTTAGCAGACTACATTTTGATTTGGTCATCATTGACATGAACTTACCTGACACACTTGGTGATGAACTAGCCGAGAGACTTGTCTCAATAAATAACAAACTCCGAATAATAATGATCACAGGATACAGCAACTATAAGGAACAGCTTGAGAAAATACCTGGAATAACACAAATACTCATGAAACCAGTAAACCCAGAAGCACTTTTGTCAGTTACAAGACAAACACTAGAAAAAAGATGAGAGGATTACTCGTCCTCAATCCTATCAGCGAAATAATCAGGGTCATTCCCAAGATAGATGGGATTAGGATCACCGCATTTCGGGCAGAAACGATCCTCATAGCGTATTTGTGCTCCACATTTATGAACACTCCATAGTTGAGCACCACAATTAGGACAATACTTGGCATGAGTCTTTGGATGAGGGCCCTGACTCAGGATCTCCCTGATCTCGGTTTTACAGTAGGCACAATGGCCTTGTTTGACTAGGGACTCCATAGTTTTTTCTCTGTTTTACGTAGTATTAAAGGTTAAGAGCGGCTAAGCTCACAGGTTCGACATATCTCACCCGGCGTGGGTGCCCCACAAATCTTACACCGGTTTAGTACCTTGGTTTCTGGTTCACCGCGTATCTTTAGTCCAGTCTGGTACACGATGAACTTGGTTCCAGGTCGTTTATACTCCATCTGGTTAAGAAATACTCTTGCATCGGACCTCATAGCCTCATCAGCGTAAGGACAGGGTAAACTCTGGAACTCAAGGTTGTTGATGAATGCATAGTAGGTGGTCTCGCGTTCAGGTACCTCACATAGGGGTTTTACTCTTCGGATATAGTCGCCTAGTGTCTGTCCACTGGGGTTGAACGCGTCTATTCTGTTGGTATCTCCTCTTAGGATATTCAGTAAGACTGATTGTGCCATATCATCCAAATTATGGCCCGTTGCTAGACGATCTGCTTCAACCTGTTTTGCTGCCTCGTTTAGGGCTCTTCTTCTGAGGACACCACAGTAGCTACAGGTTCCTAGTTCTCTTGGTTTGACGGCTATCTCATCCATGGTCTCATCAAAGAGGTCACGGAAACTGATAGTATGCATCTCTACCCCAAGGTCTCTACAGTTCTTCTCAGCAAGTCTAAGCGCCTCATCCCTGTACCCAGAAACCCCCTCATCAATACAAACCGCGATTAACTCAGCGTTTGGCCTACTAGACTCTATGGCATGTAGCAAGTGAAGCAAAGCGAGGCTATCTTTTCCCCCCGACACACCCACCGCGATTCTGCTATTCCACTCAAACATATCGAATTTATTGATGGTACGTTTGACTCGTTCTATCATGGTCTCGTTGAAGCAGTCTTGGCATAGTCTTTCCCCCGAGTATTCTCGGAAGTATGTTGATGGCTTAAAGTTACATCTTGTGCAGGGGATTGACATTGTTCTGGTGTTGTGTTGGGTGAGATAAAAATCTAGCCGCCGTGCACCACGGAGAGTAATACTAGTTCTTGGTCAGGCTTTACAGGTGTTTGGGTTCCTTGTAGGTTGTTGACCTCGACGCCGTCAAGCATTATCAGGGCATTGGGTATTGGGCTATCCACTGATTCATCCCATAATGCGGTTCGGAGTGTTTCATCATCGTTTATTAATTGCCTGATAATTGATTCCACGGTAGAGTCATCAGGGGCATCAACAATCATCGCTTTTGATCCACCCGCGTCTCGTAAAACCCCTAATAGACGTATCTTTACCCGCATACTCCATTATCCCCCCCGCGCGCTATTTATTCTTCACGAGTTTCGCGATAAAGAACCCATTGGACCCATGTTTATAGGAGTAGAGCCTCTGGGCTTCATCAAGCCCCCTTCGACCATGGTCACCTATTCGTGGAGACGCCTCAACGAGCCTATACTCAGGGTCTCTATCAAGAAGGGTCTTCACCACTTCCTCATTCTCCTCCACAGTAACACTACACGTGCTATAAACCAAGGTTCCCCCCTCTCTGAGATGTCTTGAGGCGTTCCATAGGATACGTTTCTGTAGATTTGCCATATTTTCTATGCTATGGGGGGTTAAACGCCATTTACTGCTTGGGGTTTTATGAAATAGTCCGGTTCCGCTGCAAGGTGGGTCTATGACAACTAGGTCGGCTTCTATTTTTGGTAGTGTGTCTGGTTTTGATGCATCTGCTTGAATTGGTTTCGCGTTTGTTACACTAAGTCGCTCCATTAGGTATTCCCAGTTCTGAAGCCTTCGATGGTTATAGTCAATGGATAGTATTCGCCCCGTGTTCTTCATCAGTTGAGCATAATGGCTTGTTTTGACTCCAGGTGCCGCACAGATATCAAGTACTAGGTCGTCTGGTTTAGGGTCAGCTATTATTCCTGCGAGGATGCTTGCTTTGTCTTGGATTATGAAGTGTCCGTCCCGGTATTCTGGTGTGTCGGTGAGTCCTTCTTCGTCAAGTATTCTGTATGTATCTGGTAGTTGTGGTTCTTGGACCAGTTGGAAGCCTTTCTCGTATAACGCGTCTAAAGAATCAGAGTTAGGTTTGAGGGTGTTTACCCGCAGGTAGCTTGGGTACTCAATATACTCAAGCATATGTTCTGTTTGTTGCTCTCCGAACTCGTTGAATAACTCAGTAACATACCATGATGGATGGAAATACTTGTAGGCTAGTCGTTGGGTGTCACTAATCTCGTTGAATGGGATGCTCATCAAGGGTATGAGGTCGGGTATGTCTTGGGCGGGCTTGTATTCTCGTTTTCGTAGGATCGTTCGCATATGGTCTACTAGTTCGTATGCATATGCTAATGGCTCGTCACTGTAGTGGACTATGTATGTGTAAAGTCTGAGAAAGCTGCGTAAACCAATCTGTAGGTTACCCAGATTATCTGGTTCAAGAGCGGCATCAACGAGAAAATCTATTGCGTTCAGTCGCCGCATGGTCTCATAGACTAGTTTTCTCGCTTCATCAACAACCGTTTTATCGTCTATTTTTAATTGTTTTACCGTCTTTCTGATGGCTGCGTCCTCGTTAAGCCGCTCTAACTCTATCCAGCTAAGCGATTCAACGGCAAGGGTCAACATCTGTGACAATGTAATGGGTTCATTGAACCCGTATTATAAAAAACTAGGCGCTAGTATCGATCTCAACAGATCCATCTGAGCCTATTGTCGCCTTTGCGTGACGCAGAGCCCAACAGCTAATAACAATACCAACAGGTAGG
>JAOZIG010000106.1 GCA_026014515.1 Candidatus Bathyarchaeota archaeon
CTGGGGACTACCTATGCGACTCACAGCATCATATAATGCAGGTATCGTAGCGATCAATGGGTTTGCCGCTGCTTGGCTGTGGGTTACTGTGGCGCCTATCTTGATGTAGCCTTCGTCTTCAGTGATGTAGTTGAGTTCTGGTATCCTGTTGAGGTCTATGATGTGGCTTGGTGTGCACGCTGCCTGTCTCATGGCTATCAAGAGGTCTGTTCCACCGATGACTGGTTTCGCTTTATCCAGTTCCTCCAATAGCTGCAGTGCTCCGGCTAGGGTTACCGGTGCATGGTACTGGAACTTTGGTATGGGCTTCATTGCTGGTCCTCCTTCAATGCTTTGTGAAGTGTCCACGGTCTGATGGGTAGACTACTGAAATGTTTACCCGTTGCATGGTAGATGGCGTTAGCGATGGTGGGTACTATGCTGATGATGGCAGGCTCTCCAACGCCCTTGGCGCCAAAAGCCCCATGCTTGTATGGCTTCTCAACGATGATGCAGGGCTCTATCTCGGGTGTATCAAGGCTGCAGGGAATTACGTAGTCTGTGAAGTTGGGGTTCAGTACTTTTCCTTGTCCGTTTAGCTCCATGTTCTCCATCAATGTGAATCCCATTCCTTGGCTGATTGCTCCCTCGATCTGTCCCTCTATGATCAATGGGTCGATTGCTTTTCCACAGTCCATGGCAGGCCAGATGCGTGTCACCCGTGCTATACCTGTCTCAGTGTCAACCTCCACCTCGGCTACGGTAGCCGCAAAAGTATAGACGCTGTAATTTACGCCTAACCCTGTTTCTGGGTCGAAGAATCGTTTGGGTGCCTTGAAGTACCCGTATGCGCCGGGGTCGTAGCCTCTTAGGTACATCTCCTCGGCTAGTTCTTTGATGGCTATAGTGTTTTCTGGGTCTTCTCGGTCAATTGCTTTTCCGTCTACTAGGTCTATTCTTGTCTCGGGTATCTCGAATAACTCCGCTGCACAAGCCACCATGTTCTCCCTGAGCTTCAACGCTGCTTTAGCTGCGGCTGTTCCACCCAGCATTAATCCACGGCTGCCATGAGTCGGCTTAGCGTTCAAAGTACTATCCGTGTCGGGTAGCTCGATGCTGATCTTATCAATGGGTACACCTGTAATCTCTGAGACTATCTTGATATGACCAAAAGGACTGCCCTGACCTATCTCAACGATGCCTGTACGATAGTTGATGCTTCCATCTTGGTTCATCAGCAAGCTAGCAGCACTCCAGTCTGGTGTGCTTCGACTAGTGCTGATACCGTGGTAGGCTAGTCCAACGCCGTAGCCTCTTACCTTTGTTCCATCCCAGACGGGCTCACGGTGTTTACTCCACTCCGAGGCATCACGAACCGCCTCTAAGCATTCTTTGATGCCGACGCTACTGTCTAGCACCTGATCGCATGTGGTGCTGGCGCCTTCTGTTAATACGTTATTGAGTCTGAACTCGATGGGGTCCATGCCCAATTCTAGGGCTAGTTTATCCATCTGTTGTTCCGCTGCGAAGTGTAGTGCAAGGTCTCCGAATCCCCTGTAGCTGCCTCCGTAGACTTTGGTTGTGTAGACTGCTCTTCCGTCCACGCTACAGTTGTCTATCTCGTAGGGTCCGCCTGCGTGGGCTGTCTGTCTCCAGAGCCAGAATGGGCTTCTATTGGCATATGCACCACATTCTAGGGTGATGTCTACCTCTATCGCTGTTACTTTTCCCTTCTTGTTTGCGCCGCTTCTGTACTTGATGCGTGCCGGGAACCGTTTATTGCTATAAGCTAGGCTCTCCTCACGGCTCCAAACATGAGCCACTGGTTTTCCCAGTTTTGTTGCCGCGAATGCAGCATAGGCTGATACCAGTGGTCCTTGGTCGTCTTTTCCACCGAAGGCTCCTCCTGTTAGCGCCTGTATGATCTGAACTTGGTTCAGGTCCCAGCCCAATACGTGGGCTACCTTTTCCCTACACAGGAATGGGCTTTGACCGTTGGCGATTACTGTGACTTTTCCTGTTCCATCTGGGATGGCGTATGCTGCCTCAGTCTCGATATAGGTGTGGTCCTGATATGGGCTCCAGTAGGTGTCCTCAACCTCCACATCCGCCTCCTTGAATCCTTTCTCAGCGTCACCTTTCCTGATCTTTGTGGTGACCGCGATGTTTCCGCCTTCATGGATATCAACTGCGTCACCCGCTAGCGCAGCGTCAATATCCAAGTAATTCGGCAAAGGATCATAATCAACGTATATCGACTCCATGGCTTCCGCTGCAGCGTACTCATCTCTAGCGACAACCAAGGCAATTGGATCACCTACATAGTGGACTTTTTTGTCGTTCAGGAACGGTTGATCGGGTAACGCGTAGCCGATCTGGTTGTTGCCTGTTATGTCTGCGCCTGTGTAGATGGCTTCGACGCCCGGTATCCGCAGAGCCTCACTGGTGTTGATGCTTTTTATCCGCGCATGTGCCTCGCTGCTCCTGAATACCTTCAGGATGGATGTGTCTCTGGGCACATAGTCAGCAGTGTAACGTGCTTTTCCCAGGGCCTTATCTAAGGCGTCTGTTCTTGTTACGTTCTTGCCTACGACTAGGAAGTCTTTCCTGCCCAGTATTTCGGTTAATATCTTGTCATACTCCAAGGTGGAACATCCATTAATAGTTGAATACGGTAGGGTTGACTAGCTAAATAAAAGAATCTCCCAGACAAGTCCAGAAATCAGGTTGATTCGTCTCCATGACAAGCACCTTAGAATCCCCAGCAAACAACCTGAGTGCGTTATCCACCTTATCTGTACGACATGGAATCAACAACCGACCCCTACCGGGTAAAGCCTCTACTACCTTCAATAAACCCGGGTATAGACCAAAGCCACGTGCCTCAAGGTGCCCATATTCATCAGCAACCACCAAGGTACGGTCATCCATGAGATGAGCAGCCTCTATTAATTCCTCTGTGGCTTTCTCAAAGGTCGCTTTATTGTACTTGAAGGGTCCACGGAGATGCTCCCAGACGCCTTCACATGGAGGTTTCTTGTACACCATTGGGCTGGTCTCGTTTGTTCGTGGGAAATAAGCCTCATAGCCAATGGTCTCTCTGCCTTCAAGCACCCTTCTACTGATGACACCATAAACCTTGTAACCCTTGGTTAGAGCCCTGTCCACTATTTGCTCTGCTCTGTTGCTTTTCCCTGAGCCTATGGGTCCATGGATTATGAGTACTTGGGGGTTCAACTCGCCTGAAACATACCTCCACGGTTTCTTGAATATTGTCCCACCATTGGTTATAGTCGAGGCATTTTTTAACCAACTAGACAAGTCTCATAGTGAACACTATGGCTCTCCCTACATTCATAAGAAGCAAGATCGTTTGCACCATTGGACCAGCGAGCAGCAGTCCTGAGACCCTTGATAAGATGCTTGCAGCGGGAATGGATGTTGCACGCATCAACATGAGTCATGGCTCTCCCGCTGATCATCGTCCAGTAGTAGAGCATCTAAGGGAAACTGATAGCTGCAGTATCTTGGTTGATCTTCCGGGTCCAAAGATACGGCTGGGAGAGCTTGCTAAGCCCTTGTTTTTGAGTGAGGACCAAGAAATCCACTTTACAACAGAAAACGTGGTTGGAACAGAGAAGGAGTTACCGGTTAGCTATGATCTCTTGCCTAGTGAGATTATCGCGGGTGGGCACTTATTCATCAATGACGGCATCATCGACATGGAGGTAACCAGCATCGACTCCGATAAGAAGGGGTTCAACGCAAAAGTTGTCTCAGAAGGTGAAGTTTCAAGCCGAAAAGGGATAAACGCACCCGGAGCCGAGTTAACTATCTGTCCACCTACACCAAAAGACTTGATCGGCATCCAATTCGGTGTAGAGGTTGATTGTGACTGGTTTGCTACCAGCTTTATTCGATCCGCTAAAGATGTCGAGACCGTGAGGAACGCTATCAAGGCTGCTGGTGGTGATCAGCCTATCATCAGTAAGATCGAGCATGGTGATGCGGTTCATAACATCGCTGAGATAATCGATGCCAGTGATGGAATAATGGTTGCAAGAGGTGATCTTGGTATCGAGATTCCTCCATGGGATGTACCCTTGCTCCAGAAGAAGATCATCGAGGCTTGTAATATCAAGGGTAAACCCGTTATTGTAGCAACCCAGATGCTGGAGTCCATGATGCAGAACCCAAGACCCACAAGGGCTGAGGCAAGTGATGTTGCTAACGCTCTTCTGGATGGGGCTGACGCAGTGATGCTCAGCGGCGAGACCGCTGTAGGGCATCACCCTGTTGAGACAGTGAAGGTAATGAACAGCATCGGGCAAGTCATCCAAGAACAGATCAGCAAACGTAATCAAGCTGACATGAAAGGACTGCCCTTATCCGACATAATGGGAGACCTGGCTTCCCGTGCAGTAGAATCCGTTGAGCCTTCAGCCATATTTGTAGTCACACGTAGCGGCTTCAGCGCCCTGATGGTTAGTAAACACAAGCCTAAGACCAGTATTCTCTCCATCACTAAGGACCCAAGGATCAACCGTAGGCTCCATATGTATTGGGGAGTGAGACCCCTCAAGATTCCTTGGACCGAGGACAGGGATGAGCTTATCATCCGAGGTGTTAGACGGGCGTTAGAACTGGGTTATATTTCGAGGAATGATGTAATTGAGGTGGTATCTGGTAGTACCTTGATTGCTCCGGGGTTGACCACTACACTTGAGATACTGAAGGTGGAGGATATCCTCTATAGAGCGGGTCGCAGAGACTAAGTTTTATCACCCTATTTCACCCAATACGTACCATGAGTTATAATATACCCAAAGTCACTGAGCCCAAGCCCATGGCTGAGAACGAGATAATACTCGTCACCAGCGGCGATCTAAGGCTCAGCGCAAACCAAGAATGCTGGCCAGCCCAGAAAGCGATGGAGGAGAAAGTCAAAGCAGTCTTTGAGAAGGAAGGCTACAAGATAATCCGTGGTCATCCTTATGATGAGGAGCTGAAGCATGGCTTCATCTGGACCCAGCGCATGGGAATGGACGTATTCAAAAAGATACCCAAAAACGTACGAGTAATCGTAGCAGAATCCGTGTGGCAGTACAGCCACCACGTACTAGCAGGGCTACGAGACCACCGGGGCCCTATACTCACATTAGCTAACTGGAGCGGGCAATGGCCTGGATTGGTCGGTATGCTGAACCTGAACGCGAGCCTCACAAAGATGGGTGTCGAGTACAGCACCATCTGGAGCAAGGACTTTGACGATGATTACTTCTTAACTGGCATCAGAGAGTGGCTGAAGACAGGGAAGATCACCCACGATGTGAGCCACGCAAGACCATTGGACCCATCAAAGCTACCAGAAGCCGAGAAGGAGCTTGGAGAAGCATTAGCTGAGCAGCTTAGAAGCGAGAAAGCGGTTATGGGTATCTTTGATGAGGGCTGCATGGGCATGTACAATGGCATCATCGAGGAAGAGTTACTGAACCCATTAGGCATCTACAAGGAGCGCCTCAGTCAAAGCGCATTGGTGGCAAGGATGAGAACTGTGTCTGATGAGGAAGCCAAGAAGGTCAGGGCTTGGCTGGACAAGAAGGGCTTACAGTTCATCATAGGCAAAGACGAGAAAACCGAGCTGACGAATCGACAAATCCATGAACAATGCAAAATGTACATCGCAGCGGTCAGGATCGCCCACGAGTTCGGGTGCAGTCTAATCGGCATCCAGTATCAGCAGGGACTCAAAGACATGGCTCCAGCCAGCGACTTGGTAGAAGGCTTGCTGAACTGCAGTGATCGTCCCCCTGTCTACTCTGAGTCAGGCGAGGAACTGTACGCAGGTAAGGCTTTGCCTCACTTTAACGAGGTTGATGAAGGCGCAGGAGTTGATGCTTTGATGACAAACATGATCTGGACCACCATGGGGTACAACCCAGACACCACACTGCATGACGTCAGATGGGGTGAAATGTACAACGACCAATACGTATGGGTATTCCTCATCAGCGGCAGCGCCCCCCCAAGCCACTTCAAAGGGGGCTACAAAGGCGCCAAGAGCATGAGACAGACACCCATGTACTTCCCCCTAGGCGGAGGAACACTACAGGGTGATAGCCACCCCGGTGAGATAGTCTGGAGCAGGGTCTACGTAACACCAACCGGAATCGAAGCAGACATCGGACGAGGCACAGTAGTTGACCTACCAGACGAGGAGACTCAGCGCAGACTAGACGCGACATCACCTGAATGGCCTATCATGAGCGCCGTATTGCATGGTGTGAGTCGTGACCAGTTCATGGCGAAACACAAGGCAAACCACATACAGGTTGTCTACGCGCCATCAGCCGAGGATGCAGATAAGGCGCTTGCAGCTAAGGCAGCCATGTTCAACGCCCTTGGCATGCGTGTCAACGTCTGTGGCGATGTAAAGGTAGGTTAGAACCATGCATGTCATAGCTGTTGACTTGGGGGCGAGCAACGGCAGGGTGATGAAATGCACCTTTGAGGACTCTTTCAGCCTTGAAGAGGTGCACAGGTTCCCAAACACCCCTATCCAGCGAGGTAAACACCTTCACTGGAACATACAGCAGCTATGGCGTGAGACAA
>JAOZIG010000347.1 GCA_026014515.1 Candidatus Bathyarchaeota archaeon
GCTTGGAGAGCAGGAGCAGTACTACGAGATCTGGAGTTTGTTCAGTTCCATCCTTCAATACTGGACCATGGAGAAAGCCCATACTTCCTAATCAGCGAAGCTGTAAGGGGTGAAGGAGGCGTACTGATAAACTCTGAAGGGGAGGCTTTCATGCCCAGATACCACCCCATGCACGACCTTGCACCAAGAGATGTGGTCTCAAGAGCCATCGTAGAAGAACAGAAGAAAGGACCAGTCTACATCGATATCAGAGACCACGGGAAAGAGTTTCTAACCACCCGCTTCGCGGGAATTTATGCTGCATGTCTTGAACGTGGAATCAGAATGGATGAAGACCTGATCCCAGTCTCCCCCGCAGCACACTACTTCTGTGGTGGTGTTAAAACAAACGAGTATGGTGAGACAAATATTTCTGGACTCTTAGTTATCGGAGAATCCGCGTGTACTGGGGTTCATGGAGCAAACAGGATGGCGAGCAACTCATTGCTTGAGTGTCTTGTTTTCTCTGATATGGCGGTTAGTAAAATAACTGATTATAGTGATTTCCCTACGAGAGTATCCAAAGGTAAGATTTCTTCCAAGGGAAAAACCAACGACTACAAGGAAAACATACAGAACACCATGTGGAAACACGTGGGCATCAATAGAAACATATGGGACCTTCATTACGCGAGAGAAGAACTCGACCTAAAATACGCCGAAACACAAGACCAAATAAAAGAAAACATTACATTGCAAAACATCGAGGCTCGAAACCTAGCCTGCGTAGCCAGACTTGTAGCCCATGCAGCCAGTATCCGTACCGAGAGCCGGGGAACACATATGCTCACAGATTATCCTGTACGAAATGACGAGTACTGGATGAAGCATATTGAGTTTAAGAAAGAAGAAGTGACCCTCGCGGATCACAAATAATGGGTTTATTTCACGTATTTACCGAAGTGAGCTGGTGTAGCGTGTGGTGGAGGTAGCTCCGCCATTGTCTTCAAACCGGGCTCAGAGTTGATCACGTGTGGAATCATGTTGGTGGTCATGGCGATTGTGCCGTGGTCACCGTGGACACATGGAGTGATCTTGTTATTGATAGGTGGAACACCCTTGATGCTTACACTATCAAACTCCTCGTCTGCTCCAATGTATGCCTTGAAGTCCATTGTGATTAGGGTCTTGCCCTTGCTAATTCCGTATGCCATCTGTTTACCGCCCGCTGCATAGCCTGCTGGTACCTTGATAGCATCGCTCTTGACCTCATGGTCAAATGTCACTGGCTCTGGCATGTCTACCTTGATCTCGTCAAGTGTCCATCCTAGGGCATCAGCAATCATCTGCATACTCTGCTCCAAGCCGACGTGGCCAGTGATCTTGTGGTTATCAATTGCATCTCTGTACTCTGCTACAGTCATACCTGCTCCGATCTTCTTCTGGAAGGGGATACGGCGTGTAGCTGCGTCCATCTGACGCGCGATATACATTGACTCTACTTGCTCACATGGTCCTGAGAGGAATATTGGCAATGTGTCCATGAGGAAACCCGGGTTGATACCGGTTCCCAGCATGGTTGCTCCATTCTCCTTCGCGATTTTATCCAGTTTCTTTGCTAGCTCAGTGGCTTCCTCTTCAACATAGGGATAGCCTAGCTCTTCACATGTGCTGATAATATTGACACCGTGCTTGAGGATGCCCGCGAACTGGTCATATGTCTGACGAAGATAGCTCATAGTAGTGTGGCAGACAATGTCTGGCTTTGTCTCGCTGAGAACTTTATCGACATCGCTGCTGATGATTACGCCGATCTTTTCCTTGCCCAAGACTTCACCTAGGTCCTTGCCCACGATGGCGGGGTTGACATCAATGGCTCCAACGATCTCGATGCCTTCTTTACTTAGAAGGTGTGTTGCGAGGCGTTTGCCGATGACTCCGATGCCATATGAAACGATTTTGACATTCTTCACGTTAGTTCAACGAATATGCACTCGTAGGGTCTTTAAATCTTTACCGAGAGCAGAGCCTAAGTGTGTAGATGCTTGGTGCAGACATTTTGCTAAATAGCGCATTCGAGACGTTTTGCTCGTACCCCAACGCGGGGAGGAGAAACATGAAATGAAACTAACCAAAAGAAGCGGTATGACGGGACTCGAAACTGCCATTATACTTGTAGCATTCGTAATAACTGCAGCAGCATTCGCGTTCGTAGTTCTAAACATGGGATTCTTGACAGCCGAGAAGGCACAGTCAGTTATCTCATCTGGAATGAGCGAGGCAAGCAGTGCACTACTTGTTGACAGCGGAGTCATTGGACAATTCAACGAGACTGGCGGAGATCAAGCGGATGTTGACCTACTCAAGCTGACCTTCTACATCAAGCTCAGCCAAGGACATGAACCAGTAGATCTAGACGACAGCAAACTAGTAGCCACCTACACAAATGCAAGATGCCACGGTGAGATCTATAACACCAACGGTACATGCATGACTATCATCGGCGTCAATGATGACGGTGACAGTCTATGTGAGACGGGCGAGAAGTTCAAGGTTGAAGTTGACTTCAGTGAGTTACTCTATGACTCTATGGTTGACCCGACTCCAGCCTCACAGGATGATGTATATGCACACCCATATGAGGAGTTCAGGATCGAGCTACGACCATCAGCGGGAGCAGTCTTGACCATCGAGCGCCAGCTACCAGCTGTCTACAGCACCATAATGACACTAGAGTAAGACTAACATCTTACTCAATCTTTTCTATTTTCTAAAAAAGTTTAGAAGTTTATTCCACGAATTCTATCGCTTAGAGTTTTTACTGGTTCAAAGTTACTTCGTTTAGCGTAAAGTAGTCCAAGGAATAGGAGTATTCCGGGGCCTATCCAGAGAATTATATTAGAAAAAGCTGTCTGGAACGATGCTGTTTCCTCCATAAGTAACCATGAGATGGGCACTGTGCTTCCCTGTATCATCCACCACATACTTGGCGTGATCCCTTTTGTCCACCATACAAGATCACAGGCTATTGGTACCATCAATAATACTAGGTGGTATAGCCAGAACATTAACCCCATGTCATCATCGTCTGTAGCTAAGGGTAGAACAAGACATCCGATGTACCATGTAATTATGGCTATTTGTTCCAGTAGTTGATGGCTTGATGGTTGAAGCCATATCTTTAGTACTATCGCTGGCGCTACAATGAATGGAGCGATGGCTAGATAGTTGAATCGCCCAGTCTCTTCACGGTACTCTTTCTTCGGTAGTATATTATCATAGAAAAAGGATACAGCCATTAATCCAAGCACCAGTCCGAACCCTTTCATTGTCTTGATGAAGAGGCTGAAATATCCTACGATGGGTACTCTATTGATTACCCGCCCTTCAACAAGACTTTCGTTTACTACAAACCCATCTGGGAAAGGATTGTGATCTCCTTTTGTCTGGTAAACCCAGCCATCATCAGTCTCATAGCCGTCAATTGCTCTATGGACGATGTATTCGTCGCTATATCCAGGGCGTAGGAAAACCAGTATATCACCATATGGAGGGTCTCCAATGTTTACATCATCAAAATCATCTATGGCTTCTATGACGATAAAGTCGCCTACTCCGAGTGTAGGTACCATGCTCTGGCTTATTACCACCATCATTGGCTTTGACGTACCAAGTGTGTTGCTTAGGACATATGATCCTCCGTAAAAAAGGGCGATCAGGGCAACGAAAGTGGCCCCGTATCGGAGTATCTCTTTGATGTTATCATCCAAGGTCTTCGTCTCGCGCTGCTACCTGTAGAGTTTCAATCCGTGGATCGATCCAAGAGGTCAACAATAGGCATACGTTTGGGTCTATGCTTCCACCGCGGAAGCATTTGTCTACTTCTGGGCAGATGAGACAGGGGCATCCTGCGACTGATTCTAAGGTTACTGGCTCTTTCTTGAAATAGAGCTTGTATGTCCATCTTCCATCGTTCAATACTTTTTCGCGTAGTACCTTACCTTTTTCCTCGAATTTTTTAGCCAGTCTGCTTCCTTCTCTGCTGCTTACATCAAGAAGCTTCCAAAGCTCAGACTGCAATAGTCCTTCTTCTCCTGCCTCAAATACTAGTTTAAGGGCTTTCTGTTCAGTTGTGTCTTTTGAAGGCATTTTTCTAGTCCTCTAATCGTAATATATTAAATCGTAATCTTGGAGTGTCTCGTTTAGTTTCTCGACGGCTTCCTTTACCATATTCTCGTATTTTGCGCCTGTACATACTAACTTACCTGATGCAAATAGCAACATTACAACCTTTGGGTCACCCATCCGGTATATTAGACCTGGGAACTGTTCTGGCTCATACATCACGTTCTCCATGATGTCGGCTGCGGTCTCTAGATCGATTTTTCCGTGAAGGTTTGCTGATGCTACTATATTTTGTATAGTTATGGTAGGTTTTCCTAATATGATTATTCCACCGTTTTTTAGTTTACGTACCACTTTATTGACGGCGCGTTTCGCCATTTTTTCGCTTTTGGCTCCTGTGCAGACCATTTTTCCTGAACCGAATATGAGGGTGGCGGTTTTTGGACGTTTGAGCCTGAATACAAGGCCTGGGAACTGTTTTGGCTTGTATTCTACGTTGCGGAAAACCTTCATTATTGATAGTAGGTCTATTGTTTGGCCGAGACTTGCTGATGCTACGACGTTTTCGATGCTGATGTTAAGGTCTTGGTCTATCTCGTTGCGGTTTAGGTCCTCGTCATCGAAATCTAACTCATCCAAGTCTTCTTCGAAGTCCATTCTATTCCTCACCTATACAGGTCCAGTTAGAGGTTCTTGAGTGCCTCAAGGGTCTCTTTTGTGATCAAGTCCTGATTGCTGATCTCAATTACGGGGAAGCTATTCATGTTTGGTTCGGTGGATAGTTTTTCACTTGTTCCTATCTCGCCACTGTAGCTGTTATACGTGATGAAGCCTCCTCCTAGCGGCTCTTCCTGCTTTACTAGGTACATGAATACCTCGCTTAGTGTGCCCCCGATGACGAAGTATATGTGTCCATGGTTTTCGAGGTGCTGGATGACGTTTGTTGCAGGAGAGCTTGCGACAAGCATGACCAAGTCTCTTATGGTTTTTAACTGGACAAACTTCATGTCTTTCCTATTGTACTCCTTTGTTCATGTATATAAACTATTTAAATAAAGAAACAGTGTTTTCTGGTATGTATTTTTGAGATGTTTTTGAAGCCTGTGTCTGGTCTTATATAATATGTCTGTGTAGTTTCTGCTTAATGAGTAAAATAGTGACACCGGAGGAGTTCTATGGATTCAAGCCGGGTACGGATAGGAAGCTTGTCCGTTGGGACAAGGTTGTCGAGTATTTCTGGAAACTGGACAAGGCTTCTGATAGGATAAAGGTCTATGAGGAGGGAAAGACCACCATGGGTCACCCGATGCTTTTGGCTTATGTCTCATCAAAGGAGAACCTAGCTAATCTGGATCAGATCAAAAGGGATACTTGGAGCATTAGCCACCCCAAGGACTTGACCGAAGCCGAGGTAGAGCGCATCATCAAGGAAGGTAAATCAGTTGTCGCCATGACCATGAGCATCCACGCCAGTGAAGTAGGGGGTACACAGATGGTTAGTGATTTCACGTATAATCTGTTGACATCTGAGGAGCCTCTGATGCAGCGTATCAGGGAGAATGTGGTATTGGTTTTGTTCCCTTGTGCGAACCCTGATGGTCAGATTATGACCATTGACTGGTATAACGAGTATCTTGGTACCGAGTATGAGGGTGGAGGTATGCCTTGGCTGTACCACAAGTATGTTGGACACGATAATAACAGGGATGCATTGACTCTTACACAGGTCGAGACCCAGATAATGAACAGGGTTATCTTGAAGGAGTGGTTCCCCCAAGCCTATCTTGATATTCACCAGATGGGTTTCTATGGGTCAAGATTCTTCATTCCACCAAACAGTAACCCTGTGAACGAGGTGGCTGATCCTCTCGTATGGGTGGAGCAGAAGCATTATGGTGCCCTGATGGCGATTCGTATGGAGTCTGAGGGTGTTATTGGTGTCGAGCAGGCGTCTGTTTTCCCAGCTGATTTCATGCCGGGTTTCAGCCTTGTGTTCCCGTGGTTTAACATATGTGGAATGTTCACGGAGTCATCAAGCGTCAAGGTTGCAACTCCGGTCTATGTACACTATCATCAACTTACGCCTCATCCACGTGGACGCCCTGAGTACCGGGCATCAGTGAATTTCACTCATCCTTGGAAGGGTGGATGGTGGCACCTGAGCGATATATTGAAGGGTCAGACGACCTCTGCTTTGGCTACTCTTGAGGTGGCGGCGAATAACCGTGAGATGATCCTCAAGAACATGCACACCAAGGCAGTGAACAGCATCACCAAGGGAAAAGAAGAGGCTCCATATGCTTTCGTATTCCCACCGGGTCAAGCCGATCCAAACACAGTCTACAGGTTCCTGAAGACTCTGAGCGACAT